>CAUJKA010000100.1 GCA_963204965.1 Planctomycetota bacterium
TCGAGGAGATATCGCGAAGTTGTTCGGCCGCGCGACCAGATCGCGTACTCATGCTACGCGAATCCAACCAACGGCGAATCGTGAGCACCAAATGATCGTGCGTCAACTGATAGGTAGGGTCTGCAGATCCCGACTGCGAGACCGACCCACTGCCTCCGCTGACGCTTGAGTTCACGTTGCTCGTCGGTGTGATCAAGCGAACTTCCGTGTCGATCAGTTGCAGCAACTTACTCAGTAGATCTTCGGATGCGACTCCTTCCAAACGCTCCATCAAGACACTTTTGGCACACGCGGGCGGCTTGATCACCGTCCCATCGATGGGCAGAAGCTCTTTAAGAATCCGCTCGACGACAGGCTGGTGAGCTCGAAGCAACGGATGCGCACTCGCCCCGGCAAGTCGTTCTTCGAGAAATGAAACTTCAAGGCCTTGAATTCCACCCAGCTCTCGCAGGGTGCTAGGCGTCCATGGCTTGTTCTTAACCATTTCAGAGAACAAGGCAATGTGAACTGGTTGCAGTCGCCCAGTCTCGTCTAGATTTCCAATTGCTTCGCGGATGAACTGTTCCTGTTGAGTAGTTGCTGGTTGCATAACTGCGCTGAAAGCGCGACCGAATGCGGCTAAGACTTTCCGCCCGTGTGGCACTCCAAACGGCTCGACCGTAGCAAAGTTCTGGTTCTGTTGCAGCGACTCATCCAACTGATCCATGAACGACGAGAGTCCCAGCATAAAATCATCGCGGCATAACAGTACCGCTTGAACACTCACGCCATCACATTGTCGCAGGGCATCGTGGAACGTAGAGCTCTCTGTGTCGCGATGGTAGTTGAGCCATTGCTCGAACTGGTCAATCACCAAAACCAGCTTGGGACGTTGAATCGTAGAATTGGAACGGATTCGAATCAGCAATTCTCGCAGGTCGGATTCGCCCGAATATTGTGGGTACTTTTGCCGAATGGATTTCAGTAGGTCGGCTTCAAGATCGTTGGGACGAGCTTCGACGTAGATCGCGGTGGCTGTTGAAGCAACCATGGGAAGCACGCCAGCTCGCATCAAAGATGACTTGCCGCTGCCACTTGGTCCCATCAACACACCGATTCGGAAGGTCGTTTCACTGGAGCGACTTTCGATTCGATTGACCCAAAAGTTGATGCTGTCGGGAACGCCGTAACGATCTTTGGCACCCGGAACCAAGTGCTTGAAGAAGTCGGCGTCTCCCTTTTCAAAGGGACGCAAGCCGTGTGGGACAACACCAACGGTTTCAATGTCGATCGACTTGATAGACTTCGTCGACGGTTCACCGGCAATCGTACTGCCGCTATGAGGAACCGTGGCAATCGTTGGCCGAATTATTGCACTAGCATCCGTACTGCCCGATAAAGCACTTTGCCAATGCTTCAAGTCTTCGACCAAATCTGCCGCAGTGGAGTATCGTTCGGAAGCTCGCTTCGACAGAGCCTTCATGCAGATGCGTTCAAGCTCTTTGGGCACCGTTGAATTCAATTGTCTCAGCGGCCTAACTTCTACCGAGCGAATGCACTCCAGCAGCTCCTCCTGATCTTCCGCCGTGAACGGTCTATGTCCCGTTAGCAACTCGTAGAATACAACTCCCAAGCTGTAGATATCGCTGCGTCCGTCAACTCGGTGCCCCTCATAGCGAGCCTGTTCAGGGCTCATGTAAGCCGGCGTTCCAACAAATCGCGAACCCTTGCCAATTCCAGACTCAGGCAACGCCAAACCAAAATCGACTAGAACCGCATCTCGAGTCTTCGTCGTAAGAATGTTCGTGGGCTTCACATCCCGGTGCATGATGCCTTGGCGATGCAAATAGTCCAGAGCTTCCGCCAACTGTGTGACCACACGAATCGAATCTTCCATGGTCCATTCAGCGTCTGCGGATCGCTTGGCTAGATTGCCGCCGTCAATCAACTTGCTGACGATGTAGGGCTGGCCTTTCTCAGACTTGCCCACATCATAGACGGGCACGATTGCTTGGTGATCCAAGCTAGCCAAAACCTGAGCTTCCTCAATCCAATTATCCGCCTGACGCGAGCTAGAGAATCGCGTTAGGATCTTGGTTGCAACTTGCCGCTTCAGTATCTCGTCAAATGATCGGTAAACGACGCCAAAAGCTCCCTGACCGAGCTTATCCAGCAGCGTATACCGCCCGATTCTCGCGCCGACGGCAGAGTCGTCAACCGAAAACTGTTCGTCGTTGTTACCGCTCCGATTCTGGCGGTTGATATCCGGGATTGTCTGATCGGGATCGTCGTTGTTGGGCATGAGTGTCGCAGTCTCGTTTTGAGTAACACCACATATGATACACGTTTTCAATTTTGACTGCGGACAACCACAAAGCAAACCGCCTCTCTGGCAAGGAAAAACCAGCGAATCGCCACGCGCGGAGTGAAAGCCCCCACGGCAAGCGAGCGCCGGAGGCCATGCAATTCATAGACTCGGAATATCACGCATAATCCGACTGGGTAAGAGCTGCCGATGCGCGAAAATATTCACTTTCGGTAATTACTGCGGGCAAACTGCGACGAAAACTTCTTGCGATAGAGCGAGAAAATTTGCTTGCAGTACGACCCTACGATCCATTAACGACCACACAAATGCTGGCGGCTGTCGTAATCGGAAACTGGTACTGTCGAAGACGGGCAAAGCAAAGGCAATCCGTTTCGCCACCGCTCCAAATCCGTGTAAATAGTTGAATTCGGGAGAGATCCAAAAATGTCAGTTAAGTCAATTCTGTCAATCGCGTTTGCAGTTCTGTGCCTTGCTCCTCTGAGCGCCAATGCACAAATCTTCGGTCACCGAGCCATGGGCTGCGGTTGCGACTCATGTGCAGCTCCTAGCTGTGGTTGTGAAGTTGCTCCTAGCTGTGGTTGCGAAGTTTCTTGCGACCCATGCTGCAAGCCAAAGTGCAGCTTGTTCAGCGGCCTAAAGGCTAAGATGGCTGCTCGCAAGGCTTGCTGCCCAGCTCCTAGCTGTGGTTGCGAAGCTGCTCCTACTTGTTGTGCTCCAGCACCAGCTCCAACATGCTGTGCACCAGCACCAACATGCTGCGAACCAGCTCCTTGCTGCGACCCATGTGCAAAGCCAAAGTGCAGCTTGTTCAGTGGCCTAAAGGCTAAGATGGCTGCTCGCAAGGCTTGCTGCCCAGCTCCTAGCTGTGGTTGCGAAGCTGCTCCTAGCTGCGGATGTGCAGCTCCAGCAGCTCCAAGCTGCGGATGCAACTAAGCTGTATAGCTTATTGAAATTGCCCCCACAATTCAAAGCAGCCAGCGCATCATCAGCGCTGGCTGTTTTTGTTTTCAGCTCAGACAGCCTCTCTGCACAAAGATTGCGTGAAAGGCTGGTCGAATTGGCTCGTGAATGCAGCTATACTAGCCCGCGACACTTCACGAAAACTGCAACACTTTGAGTCCTCGCCATGAATGAACAACCCTCCCTACGCGACTGCGTTATC
Organism: Planctomycetota bacterium; assembly: GCA_963204965.1. Taxonomy (GTDB): domain Bacteria; phylum Planctomycetota; class Planctomycetia; order Pirellulales; family Pirellulaceae; genus Aureliella. The sequence continues at coordinate 3,471 of CAUJKA010000100.1, forward strand.
GCTGAGATCCTTGGGACCTTCATCCTGATCTTTTTTGGATTGGGGGCCGTCCACGCAGCCGTGCTCTTCGGTGCTCAATCAGGTCTGTGGCAAGTCGCCATCGTTTGGGGTGTGGCTATTATGCTGGCGATCTTTTGCGTTGGTGGAATCAGCGGCGCTCACATCAACCCTGCCGTCACCATTGCTATGCTTTGTTGGAATGGTTTTCCACGAGACCGCGTGCTGCCGTACATCGCCGCGCAGCTGTTCGGTGCTTTCATCGCTGCCGCAGCGCTGTTTGCAATGTTCAATCTCAAGTTGGCGGCGGTCGAAGAACTGAAGGGTGTCGTTCGAGGCCAGCCCGGAAGCGAGATTACCGCTTGCTGTTACGGTGAGTTTTATCCGGGCCCCGGTGGTCTGGCCTCTGGAACCGATCCACTCAAACCAGAAGACTTGACCCGACTGAAATCGCAAGTCTCACATACGGGTGCCTTCTTCGCTGAAACTCTGGGCACGGCTATTTTGTTGATGCTCATCATGGCGATGAACGACTTGAAGAACTCAGCCGCACCGCTGGCGAAAATGACTCCGATCTTCGTGGGGTTGATCGTAGCGCTGTTGATTTCGGTAATTGCACCGCTGACTCAAGCTTGCTTCAACCCCGCTCGAGACTTCGCTCCGCGGCTGTTCTCGGCCTTAGCTGGATGGGGCTCCGTCGCCCTTCCACTGGGCCATGATTGGGGGTGGCTGACCGTTTACATCGTGGCACCAATCTTGGGTGGCATCTTAGGCGGTGGATTCTACGTACGCATTCTAAAGCCAATCTATGATCGCACTCATCGCGCATGACGCTAAAAAGCAAGAGCTGCTCAACTTTGTTCGAAGCCACCTTGAGTTCTTTCGGACTCAGCAGCTTGTCGCGACGGGTAATACCGGTCGGATGTTGGCTGCGGAGCTTGGTCTAGAAGTCGAACGAGTGGCCCACGGCCCTGAAGGCGGCGACTTGATTATCGGCGGACGTGTGGCCCAGGGGCTCGTGCACGCAGTTTTATTCTTTCGCGATCCGCTGACGGCGCAGCCACACGAGCCCGATGTTTCGGCGCTCATGCGAGTCTGTGACGTTCACTCAATTCCTCTAGCTACCAATGTGGCAACTGCAGAAGGTGTAGTCGCAAGACTTAAGGTTTAAGGTTTAAGAACTACGGCGGAGCGTCGTGGCACACTGGGTCAAATGTCGCTAACTGCTAACTGCTAACTGCTAACTGCTAACTGCTAACTGCTAACTGCTAAACGTCGCCGCAGAGGAAGACTTCAATACCAAGCTGATGAGCTGCGGTGGCACGAGCTTCCAAGGCAATCTTGGCTTCGGCCTTGCTATTGGCGTATGCAACCTGAATGTGATTCGCCTTGTGCCGAGCCATCATCTGATTGCGCGTCACGCCGCGTAGAACCGCGTGCATGATCGGCCATTGTGAGGTCGTGCTCTCCCAGCGTCGCTCTGTCTCCGCGCGAGGCAATGAAATCGCCGAAAGCAAGCCCATGTCCATCTTTAAGCGATTCTCTTCAATATAGATCCGCGACCAAACGACTTCGCCGGGCTTGCTGATCCCGCGAATCGTACTACCGCCACTTGGAAAATACATTGCAGGTTGTCGGAAGCCTTCAGCGTCGGCCCAACCGACAGCGAAGTGCGACGCGGGGACCGCTCCACTGATCTCCAGGACCCAAACCTCTTCGTCAGTCGTACCTGAATGATCGCGATCCGACCAACGCAAATCATGAAGCGAGTTTTCCACGGGCTGTCCCAACGCTGAATGAACACGTTGAATCAACAAACCATCCAAGCCCGCGCACTCATCGACTTCGTTAAAGTGCGTCACAGGTTGACCCGCATACAGTTCGCGCGAACCGTCGCGAGAAAGTACCGGAGGTCGCTTCGAATCGTTCAGCATGCCCTCGACCAAATCGCTCGCCGGCAACAGATCTTTCAAGCCTTGTTGATACTGAATGCCAATGCAATCGCAGCCAAAATCGTCGGCGATTCGCACGGCCGCGATGTAGGTTCTGCACTGGTCAAGAATTTGGGCATCCGTCAAGTCGGTAGCATAATTCGGCCCCGTGTGAAACTTCATGCCCGCTTGATTCAGCCACTTTCGAACAGCTTGAGCCTCTGCGTCGGAGGTTTGTTTGGCTTCGTAGTACAAGGCTGATTGGCTGAGTCGTTCTTTGAAGACGCCGACTTTGTTGAGCAGCAGATCGGGGATGATCGCATTGAACATTCCCATGCAACCTTCGTCGAACACACCCATAATGGCTTTGTTCTTGATCAAATCAGCGGCAATCTCGCTTCCAATCTTCGCAGCTCGCGCGTCGACGGCACTCGGCACAAACGGTTTGACATGCGAAAGATCATGAGACACTTCACCATCGCGAAGCCATAGGCTCAGCTTGTCGATGAACCATTGGTCCTGAAACGTTTCGCTCCATAACGAACTGTACTTCACGCCAGCCTTGGTCAGCGATCCGTTCAAGTTCAACATGCCAACCAAACCTGGCCATTGTCCAGACCAATTCGCCACGGTCAGGATGGGACCGCGATGCGTCGTCAAGCCCGCCAACACGTGAAGCGAGTATTGCCAAACTGCTTCCGCAATAATCAGCGGTTGCTCGGGATCGATGCGACGAAAAACTTCCAAACCGTCGCGCTGTGAAGCTAAGAAACCGTGACCTCGGTCAGCTTGATACGCGTGGGCTCGTTCGACCTGGTAACCGTGAGCATTGATGGCACGTGTTAGATCCGCTTCCATCTTCTCTTGAGCTGGCCAACAGACTCGATTGGCAGACTCGCGTAGGTCTCCCGAGGCTAGAAGTAGAACTGGGCCGGTCATGATTCACCCACGCATTGGTCAAAAAGGTATGAAAACTAAATGCAGTTTGTTCAACGGGACGAAAGTATAGGGGCAGAAGAATCTATCGGCAACGGTATGCCATCACGCTGGTCGACGAACCACCTGACCCGGAAAGATGTGTGCTTCGGCAGCCTTAGCCCGCGATCGACGAGATCTCCCTTGTATTGGAAGTGAAGTCGAATCAGCCTATATTGAGTCACTGCACGTGACGCGTGCTCCCTACCGATTGCCTCCCACCCTATTCTCGGCCTTTCGATCATGCACTCTCTACGGATCGCTCGAAGACTTGCTTCGATTCATTTCCTCCTTTTGACGTGTGTCGCAGTTGCGATGTCGCTTGGCGGGGACTCTTCCGCCAGAGCCAGCGATCCTGTCCCAGAAAAACTGGTGGTACTGACCTTCGATGATTCGGCCAAGTCGCACTACACGGTCGTTCGTCCGATCCTGTTGCGCTATGGCTTTGGCGCGACCTTCTTTATCACCGAAGGCTTCGACTTTCCAACCAACAAAAAAGACTACATGACATGGGAAGAGATAGCACAATTGCACCGTGATGGATTCGAGATTGGCAATCACACTCGCGATCACCTAGGAATCAATGACAAAAACGTTGACCGACTGAGCGAACAATTGAATGCCATCAACGATCGCTGCGAAGAGCACAAAATTCCCAAGCCAATTTCGTTTGCTTGGCCGGGCAATTCGCTTTCGAAACTTGCGTTAGACAAACTGGGTGCTGCTGGAATCCGCTTCGCGCGACGCGGTGGAGCTCCGGAGTATGAGTATGAGCAAGGCCGCGGATTTGCGTACGAGCCCGGCTTAGATCACCCGCTACTCTTACCATCTGCCGGGGACGCGCGACCGAACTGGGAGTTGACCGACCTGATTCGCGCGGTGGAGCAAGCCAAATTTGGCCGCATTGCCGTCTTGCAGTTTCATGGCGCACCCGACACGGCTCACAATTGGGTGAATACTCCGGCAGAGAAGTTCGAGCAGTACATGAACTACTTAGCCAACGAAGGGTACAAAGTCATCGCGATGCGCGACTTGGAAAAGTACGTTGATCCATCAATTCTTCCCAAAGATCCTTGGGGAGTGATTGAAGACCGCAAGGCTATCCTTGCCAGTCAAGGCAACTACGAAAACTATCGTAAGCCGACGGATGACCAACAGTTAAGGTTCTGGCTCACCAACATGCTTGTCGATCATCATTACTCGCTGGTTGAAGCGGCATCTGCGACGGGCTTAAGCACAAAAGAGATTCAAGCCGCCGCCGAGAGACTCAAGATCACAGAACCAGTTGCCTTACCAGCTGATCTCTTGCGAGTTCTGCCTTATCCCGGTGGTCGTCACCCGCGAGTTGGCTTTCGCGAAGGAGCCATTCGGCCTCAACGCGAAACCAAGCTGAGCGTTTTTCTGCCGTGGGATCGTGAGTCCTACCTGGTTGCTGATGTACCTGAAGCAGTTTGGTGGATGCAAGAAGATCGACGCGAGTTGTTGTATTTGGCTCATACACATGTGAAGACCACATGGGACCTGCGAAAACAAGCGGTAACGCCGAGCGAATGGACCAAGACCGAAAAAGGCTGGAGCGTACTGCGTAAGTTGCCGAACGATATTGAGTTTGGTTGCGACGCGACGGTGAACTCCGCGGAACTTCAATTGGAACTGTGGATAAAGAACGGCTCGAAGGAGACTTTACAAGGCTTGGTGGTTCAGAATTGTGTTATGTTGGCCCATGCCAAGGGATTTGAACAACTTTCCAATGAGAACAAACTTATTGAAAAGCCTTTTGTAGCCTGTCACGATGCCGAAAAGAAAAACTGGATTGTGACTGGCTGGCAAAAGTGTGTGCGACCATGGGCCAATCAGCCATGTCCCTGCATGCACTCCGATCCACAGTTCGACGATTGCCCTCCCGGCGAGACTCGGCGATTAAAAGGAGTTTTATCGTTCTATTCCGGAAGCGATATTGCGAGCGAATTTAAGCGACTGTCTCCCATGATTGCAGCAGAATAACGACAGGCTACTATGACTGATTGCTCAGGAAATTCATGCTCATCAGACTCTTGCGGTACAGAAACCTGCACGGCGAGACCACAATTCAAGTGGTCTGAGTTCTTAATAGCAATTGTCTTGTGGGCCTTGTTCGCGACAATTCAGTCGTGGCCGTCGATGATCGTCGTGAGTATCGCGATTCTCACGTGGTTGTTTGGATGCTATCGAACCCGAGCCGCAACAGGCGTCGTGCTAGAAGTGATCTATACTCCGATAATCTTCTTGACGTTCTGGTTTCAATTAATCGAAGGCCGTCCAAACGTCCTGCAATCGGTAGCTCTACTTCCACTGCAGTCTGAAATGGCAGCGGTTTTTCCGTCAGATGCCGCGGATTGGATCGCTGCGGCTGGAGTCAGCTCTATCTTCTTGGGGGCAGTTACGCTAATTCGCTTCTACCCCAAGACGCAGCCAGGCATTTTCTTCGTCCTGATGTTGCTCGGCTGGGGTCGCGCTATTGGATGGGCCGCAATCTCATTCGCAACCAGTGCGATTTTGGCTTCGGCTAGCGCCTTTTGATGTTGCACAGTTTCTCGGATTTCGTCTAAGTCTCAGCGTAATCGAACGGACTCTCGCTGATCCGAATGAAGGAAATCCTGTCGGAGACAGGTGCGACAATTAAAAGTCGCTCCCGTTTCCAACGGGATTCTTTCCTCTTTATTCTTTCCTCGTTCCCAGGCTCTGCCTGGGAACGCACTGTCTTCGCGGCTCCGCCGCCTCTTCATCCCCTGCTCCGCCGCTTCTTCCTCCCTGCTTACGCAAGAATTTCCTTGATCGGTACGCCTTCCGATATTTTGATTGGTCTGCGATCTTCGTCGACGTTCTCGATCTGAGGATCAACGCCTACAGCCTTGCATAACGTCGCCAAAAGATCCGGTGCTGCCACGGGGCGATCAGTGACCTCCATACCATCTTCGCTGGTCTTACCTACAATCGAACCGCCTTGAATGCCAGCTCCACCAAGTACGCAAGTCCACGCATTAGGGAAGTGATCGCGACCACCTTGAGGATTGATCGCTGGAGTTCGTCCAAATTCTCCCATCCACGCAAACGTAGTCCGCTTAAGCAGATCGCGTTCCTTCAAATCGTTGATCAATTCGCTCCACGAACGATCCAGTTGTTCGCTCAACCGTTTGACTTGAGTGAAGTTGTCGGCATGGCTATCCCAGGATAATCCCCCAGGTCCATCGCTTAACGAAACTTCCACGACGGCAACGCCGCGCTCGATCAATCGTCGAGCCATCAGACAGCCTTGGCCAAAAGGATCAAATCCGAATCGCCGTCTGGTGTCCATGCTTTCTTGATCAAGGTCAAAGGCTTCGACCAAGCTACTCTCCGAAAGCTTCATCGCGCGACGATAGACTGTATCGTGAGTCGCCGCAGCGCCGCCGCGAGACTGTGCACCGTAGCTCTCCTGCAACATGTTCCAGAACTCCTTACGTCGCTGGATACGTTCTTTGTCTAGAAATGGTTGTGGGCTGAGATTGTCAACTTTCAAATTCGCTGGTTGATCTTGAGTTGCCGAAGCTGCAGGAGTGGGTTGAGTCGGATCGTAGCTGACCGTGCTACCCACCGTCAGCGGCTCGCGTGATGCACCGAGGAAGCCAGCGCTAAATGCTGGCGGATTGATGAACACGTTTGGAAGTATGCTGACGTAACCTGGAATGCTCGGATCATCGCTGGCAAGTTCTTTGGCCAGTGCTGTTGGGATAGCCGGATAACGAATCGGCGCGCCGGGACGTTGACCAGTGCGTATCAAGTAGGTACCTCGACTGTGATCGCCTTCCTTGGTTTGCATCCCGCGGATGATCGACAGATGTTCGGCGTGCTGGCTAAGCTTCGAAAGATGCTCGCTGAATTGCAATCCTGGAACCGTAGTTTGAATTTCTTTGAATGGGCCGCCGTTCGTTGTTCCAGGTTTCAGATCAAAGGTATCCATTTGCGAAGGTCCGCCGGACATCCAAAGTATGACCAGATGTCGACCTTGGCCAGCAGCATTCATCGCACCAGCAAGATTCGAAGGCCAGCAGTGGGTTGCACCCGCTACAGCTCCCACGGCTAACATGTTACGCAAGCAGTCGCGTCGATTTGTTCTCATGCTCGGGCTCATTCGTTGAGATGTACAAAATGGACAGATTCTTGCACTTCAGTCATACAGGTTACGTTTGCCACTGAGGTGTATCAGGGACTTTCGAGCCGATGGTCAGACTGAAATGTCACCGTTAATCTATCCGAAAACGGGGCCTGAGCCAAGCAAAATTGGCTAAGCTGCACAGTTCTCAACTCAGATTATTGCATAGCTTGTTGGCTAATCCCAAGCTGCCCAGCAGAGGCCAAGTTGGGCGACAGAAGCGATTCCGAGTGCGATTCAGCGGCTGAATCGACAGGGCTTGTCGAATTCGAAGTAGGGCGGAACCACTGGACGAAGCGGTCAAGATAGAGATAAACGACCGGCGTTGTAAACAGCGTGAAAACTTGGCTGACCACCAATCCACCCACGATGGAAATGCCCAACGGAGATCGCAATTCGGCTCCGTCTCCACTGCCAATTGCCAACGGAATGCCACCCAGAATGGCAGCCATAGTAGTCATGGTGATCGGACGAAAGCGGTGCATACAAGCTTCGTAAATCGCCTTGTCCGCCGACCATCCATGCAAACGACGCGAAGCGATGGCATAGTCGATCATCATGATGGCATTCTTTTTGACGATACCAATCAACAACAAGATACCGATCAGGCCAATAACGTTCAGTTCGGTCTTGCACAGGATCAGCGCCAGGATCGCGCCAACACCAGCGGAAGGCAATGTCGAAAGAATGGTTAACGGATGGATCAAGCTTTCGTACAACATTCCCAGAACGATATAGACCGCGATGATGGCCGACAGAATCAGGATCGGCTGGTTGGACAACGAGACCTGGAAAGCTTGAGCAGTGCCTTGAAAGTCTCCGCGAATACTGGATGGCATGCCGATGTCGTTGGACGCGTTTTGAATCAGTGGGACAATTTCACCAAGCGATGTTCCCGGCGTCAGATTGAACGAAATCGTTGATGATGGAAACAAACCACTGTGAGCTACCGAAAGCGAAGTGTTGCGAGTCTCGATCGTAAACAAGTCTTGTAGGGGAACTTGCGAATCGTTTCGCGAGCGTGCGAAGATTGACTTTAGCGATTCCGGTCCGACGGCAAAGTCTTCATCGAGCACCATTACCACGCGATGTTGGTTGGACTCCTCGTAGATCGTGGAGACCTGCCTCTGCCCAAATGCGTCGTAAAGCGTGTTATCGACAGTGGAGATGTCCAAGCCTAACATGGCCAGTCGATCGCGATTGAGCTCCAAACGAGTCTGTTTACCTTTGTCTTGTTGGTCGGCGTTAACGTCGGCAACTTCAGGCATCTTCCTTAAGACAGCCATCAATTGCAACGTCCATTTGTTCAGCTCTTGTAAATCGCTGCCTCGGAGTGTGTATTGATACTGAGCAGCCGAAGGGCGTCCGCCCAATCGGATGTCTTGTACTGACTGCAAAATACAGTTGGCCCCGCTGATGCCCGCAGTACGCTTGCGAATTGAAGCAATGACTTCATCGGGCGTTTCCTTGCGTTCGCTCTTAGGTGTCAGCGTAACGAACATGCGAGCTGAATTGGTCGATCGATCACCGCCCGTGGAGATTTGGATGCGGTCGATGGTTTGCTCGCCAGCAATCGCGTCGCCAAATCGCTTCACGTAATCGACCATTGCTTGATACGAGGTCCCTTGATCGGCGATGATATTTCCGATTAATCGCCCTGTATCTTGTTGCGGAAAGAACCCCTTCGGAACATTGACGAAGAGGTACACGTTAAAGGTCACGATGACCAGCATCATCAACAGCGTCCAACCTGGATAACGTAGGACGATCCGCAACCAGAATCCATAGAATCGTTCAAGCCAGCTTTGACGCGTTACCCCATGTGTCGCACGGCTCTTGAGAAGAATCGCGCATAACATGGGAGTGGTAGTTAACGATATCACTAGCGAAATCAAAATCGCTACCGAAAGCGTTACTGCGAACTCGCGGAACAGCAAACCTACGACTCCACGCATCAGGAGAATCGGAATGAACACAGCGATCAACGATAAAGTAATTGAAAGTACGGTGAAGCCAATCTCCTTCGCGCCGCGAATGGCTGCTTGGATGGGCTTCATGCCTTCGTCCATATAACGGCTGATGTACTCAGTCACAACGATCGCGTCATCGACCACAAAGCCCGTCGAAATCGTTAGCGCCATCAAAGAGAGGTTGTCCAGGCTGTAGCCCAGCAGGTACATCACACCGAAGGTACCAATCAACGAAACGGGGACGGCGATCGTGGGAACGATAGTGGCTCGCCAGTCTCGCAAGAACAAGTAGACGACAACAACGACCAGTAGAACTGAAAGCAACAAGGCCGTCTGGACCTCTTTCAGCGATGCTCGGATCGATGTGGAGCGATCGAGCCCGATGCTTAGAGTGATCTCCGCAGGGATCTGTGCAGACAAAGTTGGAAGTAGTTTCGTAATGGCTTCAACTGTTTCGATGATGTTAGCATCAGGTTGACGAAAGACCAAGATGCTGATCGATGGACGTCCGTTGGCTTGTGCATAGGTGCGAACATCTTCGACCGAGTCTGTGACTTCGGCAATATCGCCCAGACGAATCGGCGCACCACCGCGGAAAGCCACTTGTAGGGCGCGATATTCGTCAGCCTTCATCAATTGATCGGTCGTGTCTAGATTCCACTGTAGATCGCCTTCGTCGATCGTTCCTTTGGGGCGATGAGCATTCGCGGATGCGACGGCAGCGCGGATGTCTTCTAGGCCTATCTTGAGCTGGTTAGCTGTGGTTGGGTTGACTTCAATGCGAACCGCCGGGTTGGAACCACCAACTGGAAAGACTTGACCTACACCCTGAATCTGCGAGAGCTTTTGAACGATGATATTCGATGCATATTCGTACATGTCCGCTTTGGTATAGTGGTCCGAGACCATTGTCAGCAACATGATTGGCGAATCGGCAGGATTGACTTTTCGCCACGAAGGATTGTTGGGTAGGTTGGCAGGCAGTTGATTGCGAGCCGCGTTAATTGCGGCTTGCACTTCGCGCGCTGCCGCGTCGACATCTCGCCCCAGCTCAAACTGCAATGTGACCGATGTTTGGCCCAGCGAGCTGGACGAAGTCATCTCGGTGACGCCTGCGATGCGACTCAAAGCACGTTCGAGAGGCGTAGCAACAGCCGAAGCCATTGTCTCAGGACTCGCCCCTGGCAACGCGGCACCAACGGAGATTGTGGGCATGTCCACGCGAGGCAATGGAGCAACTGGCAATTGAAAATAAGCGACGATGCCAGCCAGAGTAATGGCGATCGTTAGTAGCGTCGTACCAACTGGTCTGCGAATGAATGGCTCGGATAGGTTCATTCAGCGTCACTCCGTTTTTTGCCGAACCAACGACCAATCTCTTCGAACCACAAATAAATTACCGGCGTGCTGTAAAGCGTCAGGACTTGGCTGATCAACAAACCGCCGATGATGCTGATCCCCAGCGGCTTACGTAGTTCGGCTCCCACGCCAAAACTAAAGGCCAACGGAACAGCTCCCAGTAGCGCCGCAAAGGTAGTCATTAGAATCGGTCGTAGTCGCAGCAAGCAAGCTTCGTAGATCGCTTCGCTCGCGTTTTTGCCGCCATGCCGCTGCGCTTCGAGAGCAAAGTCGATCATCATAATCGCATTCTTCTTGACGATGCCGATCAGCAGGATAATCCCAATCACGGCTATGACACCGAAATCCATCCGGTAGAGAATCAGCCCAAGCAGTGCACCAACACCAGCCGATGGCAGCGTCGAAAGAATTGTCAGTGGGTGAACGTAACTTTCGTAGAGCACACCAAGCACGATATAAACCGTGATCAAAGCCGCCAGAATGAGCTGTGGTGTACTGGAAAGCGACTTTTTATAGGTCTGCGCAGATCCTTGAAACTCACCGATCGTACTTGCAGGCATCGAGAGTTCGTCGACAGTCTCTTGAACCGCTTGTACGGCGTCTCCCAGGGCCATACCTGGAGCTACGTTGAAGGACACAGTAACAACCGGAAATTGGCCTTGGTGATTGATCGATAGCGGCACTTCCGATTGCTCGGTAGTCGAGAGCGACTCCAGTGGAGTGATCCGTCCGCCAGTGGTTTTCACGTACAGCGAATTGATATCGCTGATCGAATCGCGGAATTCGGGCATGACTTCTAAAACAACGCGATACTGATTGATCTGCGTGAAAATGGTCGAGACTTGGCGTTGTCCGAATGCACTATACAAAGTGTCGTCGATCATCAGCGGGGTAACGCCAAGCCGCGAAGCGGTGTCGCGATCAATGATCAAATCGATTTCCTTGCCGAGCGATGAATTGTCACTGGTCACATCCCGGAGCTCGGAACGCTCTTTCAGTCGAGCCACGAACTTGGGGACAAATTCATTCAGTTGCTCTACGTCGGGATCTTCCAAGGAGTACTGAAACTGGGTTCGAGCGACTCGAGTATCCACGGAGATGTCTTGAACCGGTTGCATGAAGAGATCGATACCAGCAACCGACTCGGCTCTATCGGCAATGCGATTCATGACTTCCACAATCGACTGATCGCGTTCAGCATGTGGTTTAAGGTTGATTTGGATTCGTCCGGTATGCATCGTCATGTTGATGCCATCGACGCCGATAAAACTTGAGATGCTCGCCACGGCGGGATCTTCAACAATCGCCGCGTTCAATTGTTGCTGTCGATCCTTAATATTCAAGAACGAAGTGTCTTGTCGAACTTCAGTGAATCCCAAAATTACTCCCGTGTCTTGAACTGGGAACAGTCCCTTGGGGATCATCACGTAGAGATAAACAGTTGCGATTAAGGTGACGGCAAACAGAAACATCGTGAACAACTGGTGTCGTAGCGTCCAGCGCAAAGTCGCTCCGTAAAACCGTTGAATAAAACCAAAATAGCCGCTCGAAATCAGCGTTTCTTCGGCGCGAGGGACATGCTTCTGAGTCTTCAACAGATACGCACACATCATCGGCGTTAAAGTCAACGAGATCACCGCTGAAATTGCGATGGTGACGCTGAGCGTGATTGCGAATTCGCGAAACAATCTACCGACAACATCGCCCATGAAAAGCAGTGGTATCAACACTGCAACCAACGAAACGCTCAACGAGAGAATGGTGAAGCCGATCTCTTTCGCACCCTTCAGCGAGGCCGACATGGGGTCCATGCCCTCTTCGATGTAGCGCATGATGTTCTCAATCATGACAATCGCATCGTCGACCACGAATCCAGTGGAAATCGTCAGTGCCATAAGCGTGAGGTTGTTGAGCGTAAAGCCCAGCATGTACATCAATCCAAAGGTGCCCACAATGGAAAGTGGAACCGCCGCACTCGGAATGATTGTCGCACGAACACTACCCAAGAACACGAAGATCACGAATACGACCAGCGCTACAGTTAAGAGCAACTCATGCTGAACGCTGGCTACAGACGCTCGAATAGTTGTAGTTCGATCCGTTAAGACTTGAACGTCGATCGATGCCGGTAACGACTCGCGAAGTTGTGGCAGCATGGCGTAAATGCGATCAACCACATCGATGATGTTTGCGCCGGGCTGTCGCTGAATGTTCAGCAGAACAGCGGGATGCGTGTTCATCCAAGCGGCTTGTCGAATGTTCTCGACATCGTCGATCACACGAGCCACATCGCGCAGTTTGACGGCGGCACCATTACGGTAGGTGATGATCAATTCGCCGAACTGTTCAGCCGTGTAGATCTGGTCGTTGGCTCCGATAATGATCGACTGCTTGGGACCATCAAAACTTCCCTTGGCCTGATTGACGTTCGCCGCGACCAAAGCCAATCGAATGTCTTCCATCGTTAGCCCAACCGCAGAGAGCGCTGTAGGGTTGGCTTGAACTCGAATCGCAGGCTTTTGACCTCCCGCTACGCTGACTTGGCCCACTCCGCTAACTTGCGATAGCTTTTGAGCCAAACGAGTGTCGGCGAGATCTTGAATCTTCGATAGCGGTATCGATTCCGAGGTCAATGCAAAGGTCAGAATGGGCGCATCGGCCGGATTGACTTTGGAAAACACGGGCGGATTCGGCAAGTCGCGAGGCAGAAAGTTCAGAGCTGTGTTGATGGCCGACTGAACTTGCTGGACAGCAATGTCAATGTTCAGCTCGAGCGAAAACTGAAGCGTGATAGCTGAACAGCCCTGAGTGCTGGAGCTGGTCATCTGCGTCAGTCCAGGAATCTGACCAAACTGCTGCTCAAGCGGCGCGGTGATGTTTGATGTCATCACCTTCGGGCCTGCGCCAGGGTAAAAGGTCAGCACCTGAATGGTCGGATAGTCGACCTGTGGAAGCGCGGCGACAGGCAGTTGGTAATAGGCTAACCAACCACTCAGGAGAATCGCAACCATCAACAGCGATGTTGCGACAGGTCGAACGATGAATGGCTGCGAAATACTCATCGCTTCTCCGCAGACTTGTCCGCAGGCGTGTCCGAATTAGGTTTTTCTACGGGCTTTTCCGTTGGCTTATCAGCAGGTTTTTCTGCAGCTTTCTCTCCCGATGAGCTCTTGTCTGATGCTGGACCTCCGGCTGGTCTCTCTTTGCCTGAACCAGGTGGGCCTTGTTGAGCGCCGGGAAGTGTGACCTTGCCTTTGGGTTGCAAACGGTCCGTTCCTTCAGTCACTACTTTTTGACCCGCCGATAACCCAGACTCGATCACCGACTTGCCACCTTCACTAAAGGCAACAGTGACCTTTTGTACATCCACCGTAGACTCTTCGCCGACAACGTAGACATACATGAAGTCTGGACCACGCTGAACGGCAGAGGTTGGCACTACTATCGCGTTATCCCATGACTGAACTAACAGACGAACGTTGACAAACTGATTCGGAAAAAGAGAGCCCGCCTCGTTATCAAAGGTGGCCTTCAATCGAAGCGTTCCGGTGGTCGAATCAACCTGGTTGTCCAACGCAGTCAGCTTGCCAGTCGACAGCAGAGTCTTAAAGCTGCGATCGAAGGCTAAGACGTCCGTTGCTTTTGTTTCAGCCAGCCGTTTGCTGACTCGCGGAATTTCATCCTGTGGAATCGGAAAGACGACCGAGATCGGTTGCAGTTGTGTAATCACCAACAAGCCATTGGTATCGCTGGCCTTAACGATATTCCCTTTGTCAACCAGTCGAAGTCCAATGCGGCCACTAATTGGCGCGAGGACATCAGTGTAAGCCAGTTGAAGCTCCGCATTGTCAAGCAGACTCTTGCTAACATCGACGGTGGACTGAGCCTGTTGGAATGCTGCCCTGGCTTCATCGATCTCCTGTTGGCTGAGCACCTCAACGTTGGTGACCTTTTTAGTACGATCGAAATTCAGTCGAGCCAACTCCATGGCGGCTTTATCTCGCTCCAATTGTCCTGCAGCTTGGTCTCTGGCCGATTGGTAGGTTCGCGGATCGATCTTGGCCAACAACTGTCCAGCCTTGACCATCTCGCCTTCTTGTATGGCCACTTCAATCAATTCACCATCCACGCGACTGCGCACCACGACGCTGTTAAATGCGGTCACGGTACCAAGGCAGTTGATGTACTGCGGCACGGAAACTTGCTCGGCTTCAACAACAGTCACCAAAGGCGGACGCGGTTTCGGTTTTTCAACGTTCGCATTGGGACGGACAAATGCGTCTAACTTTGGAAGCCAAATGTGCCGCGACCAATAAAGACCTCCGGACACTCCCCCGATCACAAGCAGCGAGACGATGCGATAAAGCCATTTACGCAGCCAAGGTTTCTTGGCGGCAGCTTGGGGGCGCGGCTGTTCTGCTTGAACCGGCGCGGCGGGAGCAGGTTTCACGGCAGCTTTTCCGTCGCCAGTTTCCAATTGAGTTGGCTGAAGCATTGATTAGGTGTCGATTCAGGCGGGAATGGGTCGCCAGCTCACCTTGAACGGGTACCGCCGGCGACGGAAGGTACTTTGCATTTATTCTAATCAACGCGTCAAATTTTCGACCGCCGGACCTTGCCGGATGGCTCAGATAGAGCCATTACAGCCCGTTTTTTCCTAACAAAATCGAAATTTCACGGGTTTCTCACCTGTTCGGGAGTTGCCAGACTAGCCGCCGGACAAGCCGGACGGGATTAGTGTGTGACGCAGGGTTGACCGTAGCAACCTGGAATTCGAATCTCCAATTTCTGCTCTGAAACACATTGCTAGAGATTCCGCTTGATTAGTTGGGCAGAGCAAGCATTTCGCGAAAGACGCCCTCTATGAAACAATGATGGGAGAAATTCGATGAATCGCAAACATTCAAACCGTAAACTTGGACATGAAAGCCTTGAAAAGCGAGAACTCTTTGCAGGTGACCTCACCGCATACGTCGGAATCGACGGAACCTTAAACATCTCTGAGAAGTCGGGCCAGGCTGGTCAAGCCAATTCCTTTGAAATCTCACAAGGGCTTTCCGTAAACTCGATCAAGCTTACCGGGAAAATCAATGCCACTGGATCAACGACCTTAATCGATGGAAGTCTTTCCAAAGTTTTCTTCGTTCCATTGGGCAACATTAGCGTTCAGACGGGCAATGGCAACGACTGGGTTCACGTGAAGAACGTACAGCTCAATAGACTGTCAGTTAACACCGGGGCAGGAATGGACCGCCTTTGGATGGACAACGCGAAAACAAAAGGCTCGGTAACTGCAAATATGGGTACGGAAGCAGACTATGTTGGTATCGTCGGTTCGACCATCGGCAATGACGCGACAGACAACCTCAAAGTCGACCTAGGTGCAGGCAGAGACGAGTTCTTTCTCAAAGGGTACACGGCTCCCGCAGAAATCAAGGGGGATTTGCACATCCACGCGGTATCTGCCGAAACTGAAGCGGATGTTGATAAAATCACCATCGACTTAGCTAAAGTTGGAGGAACCCTCTTCGCAAGAACTGGCGGCGGTGATGATACGATCAACATGAGACGAGTGATCGTCGGTGATGATCTTATCCTGTCCGCCGGAGCAGATCGCGACACCGCAGTACTAAGTGAGATTCAAGTCCTGGATGATTTCTGGGCCGACGTGGGGTCAGGCAACGACACGCTGGAAGTGGACGACGTTGCGGCAGATGTATTTCAGGTTTTGGGAGGTGATGGATTCGACACACTGATTCGCCGCCGTAACGGACAAGTGCGAGTCAACATGACACCAGTCAGTTTTGAGACCATTCGCTAAGACGCTTGATGCGATGGACAACGCGAACACTGGCGGCTGTTTAGTTGAAAATTTACACGCCGCCTGCACCGAAGCACTTGATTACGAGTGCGACTTCCTTACCAAGATCAACATCTTGATGTTGATGACCAGAAATCGGAATAGTTGCCAGAGGATTGAAGTCCGGAGGTAAAGAGTGAACCAAGTGGGTACTGGCGGATAGTACGCCTGCTCATAAGGCTTCTGGTTATCAAGAATTTTCTGTTCGACCATGACATGCAATCTCCTACTCGGGTATTAAGAACCAACCAGGCTTTAACTTGGCTTTGTAAAGAAACATCAAGTGCAAGATGTACTTGATCCAATGGCCAGCCAGACCGATCTCACCGAAGGTCAGACTGAGATTGCGACCGTACTTGGGATACTTGTCATAGTCGGGAACAATCGGAAATACAGTCATAGAAACTGCAGATCCCTTGATAAAGCTACTGCCGGTAGAGGCCACGCACGCAGCCCCGATCTCCGACATCGAAGCGTGATGCTTGGGTTGTTTCGAGCCACTTTGGATCATCTCAACAATATTCTTCGCCACCAACTTACCCATCATGGCCGATGGCATGCCGGTTCGAGGAGGTGTAGGACTGATGGCAGTGCCTTTGGGACTGGACATCGGTTTGCTGATCGCATGCGGTGGAGCAAAGGCAATCCCTACTGCAAAGATGTTGGAGTATGCGGGGCTCTGGTAAGTCTTGGGCCAGTCTTTGGCGCTCCATTGATCAAACGGCTTGGGTTGATAATCGCCGTCCACTTTCATGAAGCCATTTGGCATAAAGACTCGATCGGTGATATCGCTGCCATCTTTGGAGTAAGCCCTCAAGCCAACACCTGAGAACGGCGGCAACAACATCGTAAAGTCATACAGCAACCGACCTTCAGAGCCGTCGAGCTTTTCGAAGAGTATCTCTTTGTCCGTCACCTGGGTCACATGAGCTCGCGTAATCCAATGAATCCCTCGCTCGGCCATCAACGATTCGGTAAAGATCTTGGTGTTGGTAACGAAGCCGCCTTGCTTGATATGCGCACCGCCCATACCAAAGTCACCGAGTTCGTATTCGTTGGTCAGCCAAACCAAATCGGCCTGATCTCGAACTCCCCGTTCTCGTAGCACGTAATCGACGTTAAAGAGGTATTCGAATGCTGCGCCTTGGCAGGTACACTGCCCGTGACCAGTTCCAATCACCAACGTCTTGCGTTCGCCTCGCTTCATTGCTTCGATTAACTGGTCAAGATGTTCCGCGCAGTGCATCGCGTGGTCCGCAGTGCAAACTGAGTTCGCAAAACCGTCTGGTCCCAGGCCCGGCGTAGCTTCGAACTTGAGTTTAGGGCCAGTCGCATTGATCAAGTAGTCGTAGGCCACTTGCGTTTGCTCCCCCGCATGGGATTGCTCAGTGAACTCGATCTCAACATAAGGTTGATCGCTTTCCTGAGCGCCCTCGGGGTGAATCGAAATGGCCTTAGCTTGAAGGTATTCGATTCCTGCCTTCTTATAAACCGGAGCGAGGTCGAACACGACCTGCTCCTTCTTCATTTTGCCGACACCGACCCAGATGTTCGAAGGTATCCAATTCCACTTGGAGTTCGGTGTGACAACGGTCACTTGGTGTGCCGTGCCTAGCCAACGCTTTAGGAAAGCGGCTGCAGTATGTCCCGATACGCCACCGCCCAGTACTAGTATACGAGCCATCCGAATACCCTTTCCAGGGAAAGTACCGCTTGAACTGATTAGGCTACTGAGTAGCAAACCAACCGATCAATCACCTTGATAGATCCACGGAGTGCTCAAGTGGTTACAGCAATTCGGAGATTTTTCTGTTGGAAGCCGTCGCATCGGACTTCCAATGGAATGGAATCGACTGAATAAAGGGCGCACGATGGCGTTGCGCAAACTATCGATCTGAATTGTTACTAGCCTGATCGAAGTACTCGAACATGTCCTTCAAGCATGCTTGGACGATGACAAGGTGCTCGATTCCTTCGAACTCTTGGTACTTAAGCCTGGGGGCGTTGGCGGATTTCATCGATTGATGGAACGCTTGGGCGCCAGCGCGACCAAAATCAAGCTGTCCGGCGGAGACGTACCAAGCAATGTTTTCAAGGCTTTTTGCATCGCGGACACCTGAACCGCCGCCGATCACTGCGGCCCCTTTGGGAAGCTGCGGATGAGCCGACGCTTGACGTATTACTTGACCCGCTCCCATGGAATGTCCGACCAAAAATACTTGCTTTCGATCGATCTGGAAGAGCGATTCGAGTGCTTGAAGCATCTGTTCACAATCGAGTCCTAAACCAGTGAACCCTTGTCGAGGTGCGACAACTAACCAGCCTCGTTTCAGTCCTTCTTCAACGGCCTTACCAGCACCGTACGTCTCAAAGAACATGTTCTCGCTTCCGCCTGCTCCGTGCATGAGAAACAAAACAGGCAGCGGCTTACGAGAACCGTTCGGAGTAACTTCTGCGCTTGGGGTTCGCAATCTGACAGACACACGATTTCGCCCAAGGGCTAAGCTTAGCCATAGATCTTGCTGACCAGCGGCCACTGATATCATTTGGCGATAAGATTCAGGCTCACCAGATAGACGCTCATCCAATTCAAGCATCTGAAAGAAAGGATAGTCAGTCTCAGCAGCGGTACCGCGTTTCACTTGATTCATCAAGCTTACGTGGTCCCGCATTGTCGCCCGAACCGTATCGTTCAGAGGCAGTTCCTGATTGCGAGCCAACTCGGTGAGTTTTGCCATCCGATCATCCAGGTTGTCAACGCGACTGATTGAAAGCGAAGGCAGTTGAAATTTGCTTGAGTCGATTTCCAAAGAGACTATCACGCGAAAATCGCCTTGCGGCATTCCTTCTAGCGATACTGTCGTGCCCTTCATTGCGTCTTCGATTGAACACTCATGCTTCAGCAGCTCCCTTTGTTCAGCATCGACGATACTCCAACGCACTTTTACGCTCGCCGAGACGTTTTCGGGAGTTGCCTCCTTCGCTCGATAAAATCTCTTCAAGCTGAAGGTGATTTCTTTGGCCGATGAATCGAAGAGAATCGCTGACGACTGGATTCTCAGAGGAATAGCCCATTCCTGCCACGAATTGAGCTTTTCATTTTGAGTAGTGATCCAGGCCTGATCCAATTTTTCAGCCGCACCTAGAAGATCCAACGAGAAGAACTTGCTGACGGCAGTTTGTAGGGCTGGCGCTGATCGCTTTTGAATCTCTGGAGAGGCTAACTGCCAGGCCTCTTCGAATCTCCGCAGCCGTTTGCCGAGCTCGTATCGTTCGGCTTGCCCTTCGCACTGACGGCCGGAAAAAACTACAACGATGAATGACACGATCAAGGTGAGGCGTGTCAGTACTGGCGAATCGCAAGGACGCTTATTCATCGAAAGTTATCCGTTCTTCTCATCTCTACGTCCGCAAGTAAGTGCCATCTGCCTTAAGAAAGCTGATTACTTCTTCATCAACTTGCCGAGGACCAGTCCCAAAACAAGTCCGATACCTGCAGCGATAGCTAATGCAAACTTAAGCGTTGATTGCTGCGAGACGACGATAGGATTGTCGAAGAGGTTAGACGATACGTGCAAGCTTGCTAGTAGCCACTTTCCGTCTTTGGATACAACAGTCGCCGTCCAGCGAGTCTTCAAGTCAAACGATGCTCCGCCATTCAGCACGTAGCGATCGTCAGAACTGCCGAAGGCAACTCCCAACGTGTCGCCGTAAAGAATAGTCTTCTCGTCGACTTTCAAATCAATTTGGATTTCACTGACGCCTGGTTTGGGACCTGTTAACAAACGGTCCAAATAATCGGCAACGCCCTCTGGCTTGCGAACGCATACCAACTTGGTGCCATCTTGAACGGTGACCACAACATCCTCGGCAAGCAAGCTTAGCACTGCAGCTTTGTCTTTCTTGCTAATCGCAGACAACATGCTGTCCTTGAGTTCACGAAGCTGATTGTGAATCGCCTCGACCTTGGCATCGCCATCGCTTGGCGGAGCTGCCTCTTGACCTTGAATCGCAACTCCCCCAAGGCCTAACATCAGAATCGAAAACGAGAGGACTAATTTCTTAAACAACATTGTCTCTTAATACCTTGAAATTGTGAGAACGATTTAGTGTATTGGTAGTTGAAGTTAGCGAAGCTGAATTGACTCTCCGCGTCTGCGGTAGAAGTAACCACAAGTTTAGTGATCTTTGCTAATCTCGTCAGAGCAGCAGATCAACGTCGTAACATTTTTTTTCGGGAAGGCTGCCCGTGCGCAACCAGGTTTCGAGCCAACCCCGAATCAAATCGCCTTCCCAATGGACAAAATTGGTCGCTGGATGGCGTCTCAAATTCTCTTGCTGCAGCCGCAGAATCCGCGCATCCTGCCGAAACACTCGGCGAAGCAACGGCGCCAACACGATCCGTTTGACCCAGCTTGGAATCATCGTCTTCGGCAACATGATCTCCGTGTGTAACGAGATGTAACCAGACTGCGAGGGCGTGAAATAGGCGTTCAAGACAAATTCACTTCTGGCCTTCGATCGATACTCAAGCTGAGCGACACAGGGCGGAAGGAACCGTCCGTACGATACCGTTCTCTGACGCTCGAACAATTTCGAAATCCAACCGCTTTGCTTGCCCTCGCCTAAATACTCCGCTTGAATCACTGTGGGACTAACGCTCACGCGAGCTTTGAAATGCTGCACCTTGGCGGGATCTCGAACTAAACCAGCGTGAACGAAGGGCGTGTGCGTTGCGTCGAGTAAGTTCTCGATCGCATCCAACCAATCCGATTGCACTTCGTCACGCCATCGCAAAACACAAGTCAATTGATCGCGTGAATCTGCTGCGATCGTGGACAGCGCACTTGGAATGTGCGGTGATACGGGTGCTTGTGATTGCCAGTCAGTCGGTGGTTGTAGCGTGACCCAAACCCAACCTTCGTGTTCGCAAGCACCATAACTCGCGACCGAAGTCTGCGGTGAAGTCAGCGGCGAAGTCTGACTGTCGCTGGGAACGCCGGGACGAAATTGACACGCTCCGCACGCGTCGAATTGCCAACCGTGATAAGGGCACTGCAGTGTTTCACCAATCACTCGCCCTGCAGATAATGGTGCGCCGCGATGTGGGCAACGATCTAACAAAGCCGTCACGCCGTTTTTATGACGGAACAAAACAAGCGGCGTATCCAGCAAAGTGATAGCGAGGGGTCGATCGTTGAGTTGCGTCGATTGGCAAGCGACGAACCACTGCGAACGAAGCCGATCATAGTTACAGCTCACGGTTGGTTGACCTGTCGTTGTCGCAGTTTTTACTTCAAAGCTCATACTTTAAAGTTCGTATCGTTCGAGTAGTGGAGCGGCCACCTTTTGTAGGAGCCCAGCCAAAGATCGCCACATAATGCGCTGCTTGATGGGTAGATGGTCGCAGGCTACCGCAGTGTACTCGATTTGTGCTCGCCCGCCGCGCAGACGTTTGAACGATGCTGCTCCGGAACTCAAATTCAACATCCATTTTTGCTGTACTGATTCACGAAGAGCGATCGCCATTAGCCTGCGATAAAGCCCAAGCGACTTGGGCTTCGACGTATCATAGCCAACCACAGGCACCGTCACTGCCCCCTCACATGCAAAAAGTCCTACGATTCCATCCAAGCTACCACTGGCGTTTTGCAGTCCGAAGAACTTGAGCATTCCAGTCTCTCGCCAAAGCTTCATCAACTGCGCCGTGAATTGCGGATTGTTGCGAGAGTATCGATCCAAGTAAAGCCAGTCGTACAACTGCTGAATATGAGAGTAATGTTGGTCTAGGCGGTGCTGATCGAAGTCATGCTGAGCGCTAGCACCTGCGTCGTAAGAAACAACTTGGTACGACGATTGTTGCAACAATTTGGAGTCGATCCGATTGTTGTGTCGATCAATAAAATTCGGCTCGTGGCCATCGAACAGATAGACTTGCCGACTTGGCGCCAATAGAAATCCAGATCGCCGCAAGTGCTCGAGCAAGACACTGTTGGTTACTTCATTGAGTGAACGAAATAGGATCGCATGCTGCGGAAAAGTCTCACGAAGTTCGCTTAGTAATTTATCGAGCCAATCCAGGTCCATCGTCGGATAGAGATTGGTCGACAATAGCCAATTGTTCACTACGACCGCTCGATTGACTTTGCCAAACCGTAACGCGGGTGACACCCCGTGAATCAGACTGGCCACGGACAGTCGCTGAATCGCTGAAGGCAGCAATCGCAATTCTTCCAAGGGATAGGTCACAACGCCGTTGTAGGTCGAAGCGACATACGAGTTGTCGTAATCTGTATCGTTGACGCTGATGGGGATAATCGATCGGTTATGAATCGCAAATCGAAACTCGGTTCTCACATTGGCAATCATCCGCTGCGAGTCTTCAGCAAATGCCAGCCAAAAGGCTTTTTGTTGCAGCTCGATATCAGCCTGTTTCAGTTCCCCTAAATTCAGCAGCATCACTCAGGCCGCTCGACTTGAACCAAAGCTCTACGACTCTCAACACTTTCTTCAATCTCTGCGTTTATTGGATCTAGTCGAGGTTCGTAAAGGGACTCGCAAGACTCGAAAGGCTCCAACGACTGGCCGTTCCATTCAATGTCAAAGGTCGATGCAGCCGCCAGGGTACGCCTTTCTCGCAAGCTGATCCAAAGCAGTTCGAACAAGGCCGCCATGATCCCGAAAGCTGGACCTAGATCGCTGAGTCTAACCACTGGATCATGCGATCTCCACCAATCCAGTGGCAATCGCGATAGTCGCCCTTGCAGATAGGCAGACTTGACGCCCCAGAACGGCATCGCAAATCCTAAGGCCACCGCCTGAGAATTGCTCGGCTTCAGAAAATCGCAGGCTTCATTGGACTGCGAGACATTACCATTCGTTTCGCAATTCAAGATCGCATCGCTTAGTCGATCCTGGTTAGTAAACAGGTGCACGCCGCTAGTCGCGCGGGGGTTGCCTTCTAAAATCCAGATCGCCCCATCGTGGTCTTCGATCAGATCCAAGCCCAACTGGCCCGTATAATTCAAAGACTTAACCAAACAACTCATGAACTGTTCGATTCGCTGATCGCGATGCGGCAGGAAGTAGATGCCTGAGCCCTTCCCTGCTTTGTAAAGCGAATGATAACAAGTCATGGCAGTCAGCTTGCCATGATGGGCCACGCAGTAGGTCGAGTACTCCTTGCCGAGGATCTTTCGCTGAGCCACCCAAGGTGCCGTAGTATCTGGTTTTGCTTTGCTCAATAACTCGTCTTTCGTGGGGCCGATCAGAGTTTGGGAGGCAAATCGCGAATAGACCGGCTTGAATACCCA
>CAUJKA010000101.1 GCA_963204965.1 Planctomycetota bacterium
ACTCGGGATTCTTTTTTTCGCTGTTCTAGCTCACCAACGGATACTTGATTTGCAAGATATCTTCGGGCCTTCAGTGAATGTGGAAATCGGCTGTGCCTTTGGTTTTGGTCGCAGAACTAGTTACGTCGAATTACAACATAAGATGGTCGTATAGCGTCACTTACCCGCTCGTCGTGCGTCCCATTTCGCAATTGGTTCCAACCAAAGCATGATTCCACGTTTGGTGCTTGGGTCTCGCCACCACATGAACCGAATCGTTTCGTCTATCGAAAATTCTGCCTGAGGTCTGGGCGTAAATTGTGAGCCCTCACGTGGACCTGTGCTGTTAACCCAGTTTGGAGGAGCGTAGTCAAACAACTTCTCCGTTTCAGTATGAACGACTACGCGAGGCGCGTTGTTTCCCAGCGGACGGAACACGACAAAACGACATCTGCCCCTCCCTGCCAGCCATTAAGCGAAATGGTTTCGGTCGGAATCGGGTCGTCTGGATATTCGCTTTTTTCAAATGTGGCATCGGTAATGTGTATCAAGTATCGACTACCGGCTGGCACTCGAATGCGCCACGCATTTTGGCTTTGCTCGTTGTCGACAATTCTCGCAACATAGGTCTTACTTGGGTCATCAACACGGACGTGACCGTACTTGCTGCGAACTGAATCAATCTCAGCACTCGCATTTGCCAGTCTCCGCATCATGACCAACTGTGAAACGCTTAACGCGACTATCACGACCAAAAGGAACAATGTCGAAAGCTTATAGGACTTCATTGAATTTGAGACTACCTATTAGATCCTATCGGAATTGTAGGGGATCGGTGGTTCCACGTCTTAGCGCTACTTGCTGGAAAAGTACGAGAACTGAGGCGTTGGACAGCCATGCCACGATGAACCATACACGTTGTGCAATTCCGAAACCACCAATTCCTAATTCCGTGACGGCTGCCAAATAGTAGAGCAAGATCACCGTCATCGAAAGCGATATGAGGCCCAAAACGCAGAACCACATCCTTAGCCGACATAGAGCGAATAATGGAGCGAGAACTG
Organism: Planctomycetota bacterium; assembly: GCA_963204965.1. GTDB lineage: Bacteria > Planctomycetota > Planctomycetia > Pirellulales > Pirellulaceae > Aureliella. Next base: position 1,044 of record CAUJKA010000101.1, read on the forward strand.
CTCCGCCCACGGTCGCATAGAAAGAGTAAAAGTGGACGACCGAATGTGGCTTGGATGCGATCACGATGGCCAGAAACACAATTACTCCAAACAATATCACGGCTTCCAGCAAGCAGCCATAGCTTTTATAAATTAGGGCGGTTACCAAGATCAAACCAAGCGATGTAAAGTAGAAAATGAAGGCGAGACGATTCCCTTCCGCATACTCGATGCTGATTGGAGTGCTCAAGTCATTGAGGCCTGCTCGATGCAACGTGAGGCAGCACGTGATGGTGAACGTACTGAACACCAAGAACATGTCCCGTAAAAGTTCTTGAAATGTTGAAACGGTATCTGTGGACCCGTTCCCGCGGTTACTCAGACTATGGTTCATGATTGGCTCCTTCGATCTTAACGCTTGGCTTTAAGAGACGCAGCCGTTCGATCGCTTCTGCGCTGATATTGGTTCCGTCAAGCTTGATGATTTCGAGTCGTTCAATCCTTGCCAAGTCGTCGACACACTGTTCGGTCAAATTGGTATTCGTCAGCCACAGATGCCTCAATCCGGGAATCCTGACTAAAAATTGAATATCTTCATCTTTCACATCACTGCCACTTAGAATAACCATGCGCAGTGAATTCAAGCGGGCAAGCACCTGGAGACTGTCACATACTCCATGAGCCCCTTTTAGGTCGACGACTTCAAGCCGGGAGCATGCCTCAGGAAATCCTTCAGCAACCAAACCACGGAAGCGAGCAGACGAAACTGAGCCATTTGCACTAAACGTTACCGAAAATGCGCCTAGCGAATTGAGTTGCTGTTGCTTGGTGCGACGCTCCTGGAATGGCTGAGCACACCAATTAACGACCACCAATGAACCAATGACGCTAAAGACGACAACCAATGATGACCTTCGATCAAAGAACATAAATAGAACTAATCCTCTCTGCAAAGCAAACGAGGCTGATCGATTGAGACGAGCACCACAAGAAGGGTGATTCGCATCAGTTTGTCTTTCGCTTTGGTGGGGTTGGGGCTAAATGGATTTCGATAGGGTATTCGTCCCGTGAATGTGCCGAGCGGTGTTCCGTTGTTACTTTCCATGCAGCCCATCTTGCTCACCTGGTTCACGCCATTCAAATCGCAATTTTTTCTCGACGCCTTTGTCCAATTGAAGTGACGAAACGGTACGCTGGTCAGACAGCACAAACATCAGACCAAATTCTTTATAGTACAGCATGGACTTCGAATACCCTTTGCTGGGTTCGCCGTAAGTCGCGATAACGTCTCTTTCTAAAGAACTGATGCCAAGGCCGTTACCCAACGTTCCAGGAAAATCGATGCCTTCCGCGAGTTGCAATTTTTTGTCGAATGACAACCCAACCAATCCTTCGCTAACCTCAAAGTCCAATCGCAGACCGAGATTGGAATAGGTCAGTGAATGAAACTCGGTCAAAATAATGAGGCGAGAGTTCTTAGATGGACGTGGCTTGTCATCAACCTGCGATGTGTTTTCGTCAAACGGGAAATTGGGCTTCGAGATATCCTCTCGATCCGGTAGACCGAGCAACTGCATTATTTCTGTTTGAGTCATTCCGAATTTGAATGGCCCGATACCTTGCAATGGAACAATCTGAGGCGTCCTTGGAAAAATTTCTGACAGTCGAACAGGCGGCTTGCCAATTTCGGTTAGCTGGAAGTTCGATGGCGGTGTCAAATCAAACAGCGACTCCGCCAATGGCACTCCGAATCGCAAGTCCATGAACGTTGTAACGACCTTGATTTTGTCCTCAGGTGTATCACCAGGCGATGGGCCAATCACATTTTCGGTGGTGCGTTCAGCTAGTACGGGCAGCAGCGTCTTTGGCGAGACCCAGACTCGCAACGTGGATTCGGATTCATCAATACGAAAGCCAACGCAATTTTCTCCATCGATGTTTCGCGACGAAATACTCTGAGCATTTGCGGCCAAATGCATGGACTGCAAAATTGTCAGGAGATTGTATTCCTCCTTAGTGTCGTACACATAAGCAAGCGTAGCTGAATTGTTCTTCGCATCTGTCGTTAAGCGTTTGCCCAAGGATCCATTGGTAATTGCCAAAGAACCATCTGGCGATTCAACTCGAATCTGACCGTCGTCTGCATTAACAGAAACCAGTTGTGTCACACTGCTTATTTCCGTTTGGTTCGCGTCTTGCTTGAATGCCGATTGTTGATACCGCAGCGTGGCAGTTCGATAGGCTGACAATCGACTCTGAATCTGAGCAAAGGCGATTTGGTCCGTACGAAAGAAAAACATCACGACCACAACCGCAGCCAAGGCCGCCAGCGACATTCCAATACCTGCGAGCGTTCGCATGCGTCTGGCCGATGGCAATTCCAACCTTACTGTTGTCTCTACATCATGAAGTCTCGCAAGGACATCAGAAGCCACGCTTGGTTCTCGGCGCAGATCTTCCCCCAATTGCTGAAGTTCATGTTCCAACAATTTACTTTAGTTCATCATTTTGCTCCTCGGATTGTATTAGCCACTTTCGAAGTCGCTCATAAGCTCGCGAGAGTTGCTTTGTCACAGTTCCAAGCGGTCGTTTGGTAACATCCGCAATTTCCTGACTGCTATGCCCATCGAAGTATCGCATGGCGATAACAAGTCGTTCACCCTCGGGCAACTTTTCGATGTATTCGAGCAACTGCCGTTGTCGAAAGGAGATGCCGGGTCGCACGTCTGCCATTTCGTCAATCTGCGTTACTTGTTCGAGAGAGATGTTTGTTCGGCTGCGCTGCGAACTTGTCCGTTTCTCTCAAACTACCTAAGCTTCGAAAAGCTGCAATGAATGTCTCTTGTGTCGCATCATCGCAAGCGTTCGATTCACGAAGATAAGCCCAGGCAACGCTGCGTACAGAACGTTCATAGCGCAGAATCAACTGTTCGAAAGCGGACATGTCTCCGCTTTTTGCTTTTCCAGCTAGTTCCGCGTCAGATTCGTTCAAAATAGACTCAATTACTCACATTGGTTCTGTACGATCGTTGCCCACACAAGAAGTCACTCCACAAAGCAAGTGCAACGGAGCCGCGAATTTGCGACAAGAAAGTCGAACTTTCTTGGTAGGTTCCGCGGCCTCGTCTCAGTTTATACTCACTGGAGCAAGTGTTCAGGAAAAAGTTCCGGGCCGATAAAGCCCGCGAGCGCACTTTCGATGGACGTTACAATATCGAGGCCGTTTAGGGAGGCGTCAGCGACGTGTTGTTCTTAATTTAATCGGCAAGATGTCCTACAAGTGCAACGACCTCAGGATCATAGTCTGTTCGAACACCTCGAACACCTCGCCACCATCGGCAACCACGCATCTCACAAATCCTGAGCTTGACGATGCTCGCCCCGATATTCAGAGACTCTTCTCTTCCTGCCTCGTTTGTCAGAGGGCATGCCCGAGATCTCAAAACTCTGGAGTATCCAACCGAAGCAAGCTATTGATTGAAAGAAGCTTAGCACTAACTCAGGAGTTCGTAGGCTTACAACTTGATTTGATTGAACGGGTCGCAGAGTTGTTCGGCCAGTGGCGAATGCCCTGACGTTTACGAATACTAGAGTTGGCAAGTACACCAGCGCAATGCCTACACTTAGAGAAATTTACCGATTTAAGTAGAAATTGCATGGTGGACGGCAACTTCCTTTTGTCAGATCAGCTGATTGGGACTAAGAAGATGGAAAAGTCTTCCGAATTGAGGGCAAGATGACAGAGTGCGATGAGGCGTTGGTTGAGCGGGTTAAGTGCGGCGACAACGAAGCATTTGGCCTATTGTATGACCGATATGCAGGGCTAGTTCGAAGTATTTGCTTTGACGCGACCGGGGATGTCGTTGATGCTCAAGACTTGTCTCAAGAAGTGTTTCTCTCGGCCTTTCGACAACTTGCTCAACTCAAAGATCCAGGCCGGTTTTGTGCTTGGCTGGTGGGAATTGCTCGACTTAGCGGTCGAGAGTGGCGACGGACGCGGAGTCGGGACCGGCATGAATGGGCCGGTAGTGAAGCCGATTATGTCGTTGAACCTGAACGATTTGTACACGATGAACGCTGGTCCGACTTGTGTGGGGCACTGAGTAGTTTGTCGGAAGATGAACGACTCGGCATTCACTTGTTTTATTTCAATGAGCAACCAGCGGAGTTGGCTCGACAACTATTGAATCTGTCGCTTTCGGGCTTTTATCGCTTGCTCGATCGAGCACGTGAAAAATTATCAAAGCGGCTCAAGACTAAGGGAATCAAACCATGACATTGACGGATGACGACCGACTCCGCGAGTTGTATCGCGAGCTGAATCTTGATCACAAGTCGCTTCGAGAGGAATTGCTGGGACGATTGCCGGCGCAAGCGACGACTGAGGCGAAATTCGGCGTCCTTTCCAACACTCCAACACATCCCAACCGCCGTCGGTGGATAGCAAGCGGAATCGCTGCGGCGGCGGTACTTATCGCGGGGAGTATCGCCATGCAGCCTACAGACGCTTGGGCCGAAGTGGTGAAGGCAGTTCGTTCGCAGAAGTGGATTCACATAGTACGAATGGACTTGGACGGAAATATTGCTGAGGAGTGGGAATCCCCTTCAGGAGCGACCAGTGCGTCGAAATCGCCAAACTCGATTCGATTGGTTGACAAGGCAACTTCTCTGATGCTGGTCTATTACCCCGATCAAAACAAGCTCGTTCGTTTAGAACTGAACGACCAAGAGCCAGTCGATTCAATGCAGCTTTTCATCGACCTGCTGCTCGGCAAGTCGGACCGTCTGCGCAATGTAAAAGTGTTGGACCGGCAGCAACGGTCAGTCTTGGAGCACGGGCATAGTTGGGATGAGTTGCGTTTGACCGTTCAACCGATCGGCGGGACGCCCATGATCTGGACATCGAAAATCGATCCAAAGACGCACCTACCTCAAACGTTGCGAGTCGATATCCCAGATGCTGTGGAACTCGTCAAAAACCTGCCCGAAGCGAGATTCGACTATCCATCCGAAGGCCCGTTGACCCTTGCTGCACTCGGAGTTCCAGACGATGCGACACTCGAAGATCGCGTCCCTAAAGATAGTCTGAAGAACATTCTCGCCAGAATGAAGGAACAGCGAATGAAGCTGGGGGCCTACCATTTGAAACTCTTCTACGGAACTACATCCCGAATTTCTCGCGAATCGTGGAAGGATGGCTTAAAGTGGCGACAAGATCATGAAAGCCCCGACGTCTGCGATGGCCGGGAGTCGTGGAGCAAACATATGGGGTACTGGCAGATGATCAAGAAGGTCCCCAATGAGCCGACCGAGGAATTCTGTCAACTGAATTCGCAGTGGCATTACTTGGAGAATCTGACATACCCGTTCTTATCAGCGACCCCAGACTTCGATTTGAAGGTCCGGCCAAATAGAACCGATGGACCTGAGGGATGCATTCTTATGGAACGAGTCGCGACGCCTGGTGCAAATCCGCGCCTAGTTCATCGATATACTCCACGGCTTGAGCAGTTCTGGCTCGATCCCAACCGCAATTTTGCGTTGGTGAAACGAGTCCGCACCAACGTGGAAGCCTCCGAAGCTGAATGTAACGCAAAGGGAATCACAAAGCACGCTGAAACTACTTACGACGATTTTGAGCAGTCGCCTAGCGGCGTTTGGTATCCGACTACTGTTAAGACAACCGGCACGATCTGGATCAAGCAGACCAACCCGATGATCGTCGAGCCGCTTGACCAACACTGGAACGTGAGGGTCGAATTTCACGAATTGTTGCCCAGTGAATTGTTCGACATCAAAGCTGCCAAAAAACGCTCGCCCTGAGACGCTCACTTGCAGCGACTGATCGGCATCTTCAACGCACACGATGGTTCGACGCCAGGCGACATGATCGAGGCGTTGTTCCACAAAAGCGAAGTTGCCAACGACCAGGAAAAGGAGCCCTGTTGTTGGTTGCTTCCAAGACTGGCATCGAAATGCCCGAAGGCGATCACACTCCGTCGACCCCAACAGATCGGATTGGCTTAACGGAGCCATTTCAGCTAGCCGATAGAGACCTCGGACCATTTGTACTACGAGCCTAGAATCTCGCATCGCATAGAGAGTGTTTCTAGTAATTCCGCCTCGCAGGATATCAGTCATTCGCATAATCCCGCCATGTCGTCGAAATAGATCGACAGTACGAGCCGAATAGCTCGGCGATGCCCTTCAAATGCAACATCATTTGATGTTCATTGCACGAATGAGTCCATTCGCTAAACTGATCCAATAGCGATTTGTTGAGTTTTGTAATGTTGGAGCAAACAATGAAGTTTCTTAGTACAAAAGTTCTTAGCGTTTTGGGCATGATTGTCGTACTTTCCACAAGTGGCTGCGACTCTGCCAATTCAATCAACGATGCTGCGGGATCGGGGGACAAGCGAACTAGTGGTTCATCAACTATTGTCGCGGAAGAACCTGCGATCGATCCGGCTATGGTCGAGCAGATGAAGCAGGTGTCGCGTGATGAACTCGAACAGATGGAAAAGCGATGTTACGACAACATTGTAAAGCTCGTTAACGGAATCTCTAAAACTAAGAAAGCCGCAGAGGATCCCAATGCCTCTCAACTGCTGAATGGAATTCCAATGATGGAGCAAGACATTGCAACCAATAAGAAAATGTGGGCATCAATCCGAACAGCGTTGGAAAAGTCCACCACATTTCCTTCTGAGTTCGCTGTCAAATAGCTAATGTGTCCGCCCTAATTGCAACTCTATCAAGCCCGTTTGCTCATTAGGGCTACCAACGAATACATGCGATACTCGGAAGCTGATCGACGAGATAATGCCTGGACTAGGCGATTCTGCGCAAGAGACAATGCGGTGGGTTAGCACCGCGGGGGTGTGCAGGAGCGGGGCGTCGAACCAGGGTACAAGTCTGATCGGTTTGAAATGAGTAGGAACAATCGCTTCACCTCCTTGTGGAATGCGGCGATCAGCGGGCATTTTTTCGGCAAAAAAGTAGACTGTGATTAAGCCTTTTCCACTCGAAGGGATTTCGAACAGCATGGGAACCGATTCCAAAGGCGAGCCATAGCTGTCTACTTCGAGGACTGAGGAATCGGCAATTTGCTGCTGCTTAGGTTCCACCTTAGGGCCGTTGGTTGTCTCGGTCACTATAAAACCTGGAGCGGTCACACTTCTTCGCTGCTAGCCACTTTTTTACCTTTAACTGTCAGCCGGATTGAGCAATCGTTTCTTCCTCCGGAAAGCTCTTCAACCGAATCAGGAGCACAGAACCCAGAGAGCAGAATTTCTACGATTTTGCTTAAAATCTCCGAATCCGTTGCAGACCTAACAAGTAGACTATCTGTCAAACTGCCCGTTGGTTGTTTCAAGGGGTATACGATTCAGATTCGTGCTTGCCAGCGACACTCACCGGGCTTTCTACATGGACGACCAATCTGTCACGGGCTGGATTGACCAGTTGGCCAATGGGCGCAAACAGGCAGCCGAAGAACTGTGGCAACATGTTTCTGCGCGGCTGCATGAGTTTGCCCTTCAGAAACTCGATGCGAAGACTCGTCGGAGTTACGACGAACGTGACGCGGCGAACAGCGCATTTCATAGTCTCTGCCGTGGCCTAGCAGATGGCCGCATCGAAGCCGAGAATCGCGATGCGCTGTGGGGCTTGCTGGCTGTTATCACGTCCCGAAAAATCTCGGCTCAGCGGCGATATCAGAATCGAGAGAAGCGAGGCTGAGGAGACGTGCGCGGCGAGTCCGGTTTCGGGGAAGCTGGGATCGATGCGGTCGGTGGCAACCAGCAGTCGCCCGATATGATGGCTGAAGTCTCTGAAAGTTGTGCTGCACTGTTTGATGCGATACCGGATGAAACGATGAAGAAAATCGTGTTGCTCAAATTTCAGGGGGCCACCAACTGCGAAGTTGCAGCCGAACTGAAATG
>CAUJKA010000102.1 GCA_963204965.1 Planctomycetota bacterium
CCCGGGTAGGTTATCCCAAGTTGCCGTAAAATGGCTTTAGCAGCGCGTTTGCCAGGGAGAGTTCGTTTGATGAACTCTCCCGCGCGCAGACTTCACTGTCTAGCGATTCAACCAATTCGCGGGAGAGTCGCGTGGCGAGTAGTGCGAGCCATAAGCGGTGAGGGCGAATGCAACCGACCGAAGCGAATCACTCATGAGTAGGCTTGAGGTGTGAGACTTGAGGCTTGAGTTGGAGTTCGATATCGGGCGGATCGAAGTGGATTACTTCTGTCAGCCTAAGGGAATCAATGGTGGGTTTCGTGCCTCAAGCCTAAGCGAAATAAAATCAGCGGAGGGCACACGGAGTGTGCCTGCTACGGGCTAACCGATACGTACGGAAGTCATTGTCAGCGATCCCATGACGGCCTTGTCGTTAAAGATCGATACCTTCTCATCCCTGCCTTGAAGGGCCAACGCATACAACAGCGGATAATAATGATCCGGCGTTGGAATGGCTAACTTGGCGGCTTTGCCGAGTGCGTTGTAATCCAGCAGTGGTGTGTGATTACCACTAATGACGTGTTGCTTGAACAGATCGTTCATCTCTGTCGCCCAGTCAAACCCTTGTTGTGGCAGCTTGAAGTTGATCATGCCCAAGTTGTGGACCATATTGCCGCTGCCGATCACAAGAATGCCTCGACGGCGCAAATCGGCTAGCTCCTTGCCTATTTCGTAATGCCACTTTCCGGGTTTGGCGATGTCGATGCTGACTTGCAAAACGGGGATATCGGCTTGCGGATAGATGGGCTTGAGAATCGACCACGTTCCATGATCCAGTCCCCAAGCGTTGTCTAAGCCGACTGCAGTTCCTTTGACCGTATCACGCACATACTCTGCGAGACTAGGTTCGCCAGGCGCGGGATATTGAGCGTCGAAGAGCTGTTTGGGGAAGCCTCCAAAATCGTGGATCGTCTTGGGCTGCTTCATCGCGGTGACCATCGTACCGCGAGTGAGCCAGTGAGCGGAGACACAAACGATTGCTTTGGGCTTGGGTATATCTTTGACAGCCGTGCGCCAGCCTGCAACGAACTCGTTCTCTTCAATGGCATTCATCGGGCTACCGTGGCCGATGAAGTAGGCTGGCATGAGTCGATCTTCGATAGGAAACGAATCTGCGATTGCTTGAAGCGATTGCCCCATCGCGAGAACTGTTCCGGTTGCCGCCATGCCAGTGATGAAGTCTTTGCGGTTCATCGCGTTCCTCCTTGATTGTTCGACGATAGTCGATAGGTTCTAAATGCTATGGCCGTATATTGAAACTACTTATGGCTACGCGGCAAGACGGCGCTATACCCCAGCGGAACGCAATTGATGAGCTGCCATCTCGGGCGGAAGTGCGTTGATGAAGCACTCGCTGCCCCATTCAAATCCGGCTACCGTCGAAATGCGCGGAAACAGTTCCAGCCGCCAATGAAATGCGGGAGACGACTGTTGGCAGGCTGGAGCAGTTTGAATAACGTAGTTGTAGGCCGCGTCTGGAAAGCAGTGCTCGATTCGTCGAACCAAACGATGAACGAGCCAGGAGAGTTGCCCAAGTTGATCATCGTTGAGCAGTTCGAATTGATCGAGATGATTCTTGGAGGTAATTGTGACCAGCGCGGGCAATCGACTTGCGAATGGACAGTATGCGATAAACTCGCCAGTCTCTTCTACGACGCGAACCTGTTGTTGCAATTCATCTTGAACTGTACGACAGAACAGACACTGTCCTTCCTGTTCATAAAACAGATCCATTCGCTGAGCTGCTCTGGCAACATCGGTTGGCAAGACATCAGTGGCAATTAACTGCGAATGAGAATGGACTAAGGAAGCTCCCGCCTCTTGGCCAACATTCTTGAAGACTACCGCGTAAGCAATTGCTCGTTCACTTAACCAGTAGTACAGTCGATCTCGATAGGCTTGAAAAACTAACTTGGTGGTCTCGCGATCCAATTGTGAAAGCGATTGAAGGTGATTAGGCCCTTCGATAATAACTTCATGTCCACCACTTAGATTGCGGCGATGGAAAAGTTTAATTGTATTGGATGACTGTTCGTCGACAGTAAAGGATGACGCGGCTTCCACTGAGGGCGAATCTAACCAAGCATTTGTCGATTCGTTGCCGTTAAGCATTTCATTGCGGTTGAGTCCGATAGCAGACAAGTCGCCTTTGCTGATCAGCGCTAGCTGTGCAGATTGACTGACGGCCGGAAACTTGTTGGGGACGACTCGCACATGCCACTTAGAGATTGGTGCATGCTGGTGATATTGAAAGTAGCAAGCCACCGCGTCAGGAGTTTCGTTCTCGTGGCCGTGACAGAATGGACAGCCGTCGTTGGGAAGAATTTGAGTTGGCTGACGAACAAAATCGATGGGCCTGGAAGAACGCTGCGGAGCCATGATGACCCAGCGATCCGTCAACCAGTCATGGCGCATCTCACTGCTCGTCGGTTCGTCTCGCGAGGGTGCCATGAAAGTGTGCGCCTAAGGGAAAGCGTATTGAAGCGGGGGCATCAATATCTTCTTCGGTTTTGTAATGTTTCTAAGTAGATCTCTTTGTAACGCTGCGCGCTGTTTTTCCACGACCAGTCGTTGCGCATGCCCGTTTCAACGATCTGCGCCCATTGTCGCCGACGATGGAGGTAAAAATCAAGTGCTTCGTTAAGAGCCCGCTCTAATCCAACCACTGAATAGTCGTTAAAGCTGAACCCAGTTGCAATACCTTGTTGCAGTGTTTCCTCTGACGCGTGAATCACTGTGTCGGCTAATCCGCCCGTAGCATGCACGACGGGGACGGTGCCGTACTTAAGGCTGTACAGTTGATTCAGCCCACACGGTTCATACCGGCTGGGCATCAAAAACATGTCGCTTCCGGCTTCGATGGCGTGGGCAATTTTTTCCGAAAAATCTAGCCGTAGGCCAAGTTTTGTAGGGTTGGAGACGGCCATATCGCGAAGTTCGTTTTCGTAGTTCTTATCGCCGGTTCCCAGAATGGCCCATTGAACATCACGATGAGTCAACCAATGTCGTAGGAGAGGCAGGATCAGATCCCAGCCTTTTTGACCAGCGAGTCGACTAACGATACCGATCAAAGGAACGTCGCTGCGTTCAGGAAGCCCCAGTTCCTGTTGAAGCGCCAGCTTGCAAGCTGCCTTGCCCGTTGCCCACGAGGCTTGATCGTATTTAGCCGCCAAGAGTTGATCCGTAGATGGGTCCCATTGTTGGTAGTCAACGCCATTGACGATGCCAATGAGATCCGTACCGCGCCGCGCTAACAGCGCATCCAGACCACATCCATGCTCAGGCCGCGTGATCTCTTTCGCATACGTTGGACTAACAGTGGTAACTCGATCTGCGAAAACAATTCCGCTCTTCATCAAGTTCAGGTCGCCGTAATACTCCAACTGTTCCCAGTTAAAGTACTTCCAATCCAAACCGGTCAGCGGCATATCCAGGTGCCAGAATCGCCCTTGATATGCCAAGTTGTGTATGGTCATGACTGTTGCAACATCGTTCATCCATGAGTAATTGCCCAGACGAGCATGAATGTAGGCTGGTACAAGACCCGTTTGCCAGTCGTGGCAATGGACGATGTTCGGCTTTATGCCCAATGTCTCAATCGCTTGCATCGATGCTCGGCAAAAGAACGAGTATCTCTCGCAGTTGTCGCGGTACTCACCTTGGCGATCCGCATACAGTCCATCCCGCTCGAAGTACTGCGGTTGGTCGATCAGGTACACGACAACATTGCTGCCGGGTAGCTTTGTTTTAAGGAGTCTACAGGCGACGTTTCGGCCAGCGATTGGAATGGTGAAAGCGATATCGGTGGTCTCAACCGCCAAGCTGCTTTTGAGTGCGCTACGGTAGGCAGGCAAAAACGCGATGCAGTCGCAGCCAACCTCTTCGAGAGCCACTGGAAGCGCACCACACACGTCGCCCAAGCCGCCGGTTTTGGCCAGGGGGATCATTTCACTAGCGATGGTGACGACGGTCAAGCTCACGGTTGTTTCTTATCGAAGGAGGGCGGTCGTTCTACGGTATCTCGCGCCAAGGAAATTGGCGCAATTGGTGAAAATACCAGCAAGCTTAGCTGTGGAATTATCGTGGAAAGTTCTTCCCGTAAATCTAATTCGGAAAGAAAAGACTTTTTTCGCGGTCTTTTCCTGGTATGCGCAATTTTCCTCTTGATCTGTAGACTCGCTACCCTGCCAGAGTGTTGCTCTTGGACCCAACAACGGCTGTTAGGTATAATGAGAGGCTCGATTGTTCCAGCAACTTCGCATTACGATCATTATCGTCAGCATAATCGTTACTTCCACTCCAACCAGGTCCCTGTTATGAGTCTCGCATGCTTCCGCCCACGCGTTGCTGAAATGCGATTCCAGCTATTGGGGCGGTTCGTGCATCCAGAGCTATTCGTGACCTACAAATGTCACACGGTTGAACGGGAAAACTATTCGGCGAAGTTCTGCATTACCTCCGATGGTCATTACATCACGTGGCGCTCTGGGGGAAAAATACTGACTGAGATTGTCTCCTCAGCGACTCAACCAGTCCCAGTCGGACAACTGCTTCAAGTGCCTCTACGAAATCAGAAGCAGGCGACGATCGATTGTCCAAGCTGTCTATACAGCTATGAGTTTCAACTGGAGCGAGTGCCTGCCGAGATGTTTTGGATGATCCAAAAACAATTAGGCGACGCAGCTAAGAATCACGAGTTGATTCAGGTCTTCAACTCCAGCGGCCGACTGCCTATCGGTGGGATGAGCTACATTCATGTCGAGAGTCGGCTCAAGACTTTGTCCATCCAAGCCATCCACACTTATCCAGATGATTACACGCTGGTCAAGACTCAGTCCAGCTTTGAGTGTCGGTAGGTTCTTATCTGCCGGAAAGAACCAGAGTAGACTGTGTAATGCGCTCGAACCTTGTCTACTCAGACGCCTGCCGAAGCATGAGTTGATCGTCATGACAGATATCAAAGTCGCTGAGTCCAACTTAGTTCTTTAAAATTCTAAACCATTGCTCCGCGATCTCAGCGCCTCCGCGTTTCATTCTTCCGCTCTTCAACCGACTACTTTAGCTAGAACGGCTTTCGATCTTACCGTACAAGATTCGGGAACGATTAGGAGAGTAAAACGCGGAGGCGCGGAGAGTTTCGATCGCAAGTTAAAGAAGAAGCTTATCGAAGGAAAGGTTAATGGTTAGCTGAGTACCGATTTGTTGCGATGTCCAACTAGGTCAAACCCGGCAGGAGTTTGACCTACCCAGAGTGGCACGACACTCCGTTTCGTTCTTCTTTTAAGACTTTAGCGGCTCGTTTGCCTAGGCTGGCACGCGTATTGAACTCTCCCGCGCGCTGTAGTTTACCGTTTAGCGATTTATCTAATTCGCGGGAGAGTCGCGTGGCGAGTAATGCGAGCCATAAGCGGTGAGGGCGAAAGTGGCGGACCGAAGTGGATCACTCTTCGTTCTTCAAATCCTACCGGCTTGTCCATTCAGTCCCTTTGCTTTTCGCTACCGCTAAGACTGCGCAAAAGAAAGCCAGCAGGATTCAGCTACGATTCGTTCTTCCTTCGCGTTCTTCGCGCCTTCGCGTGAGCCCCCAGAGATCATGGTGGGTTTCGTTCCTCAACCGCACCCTACTCACGCCTCCAGTGTGGCACGACACTCCGTGTCGTTCCTCTTAAGACTTTAGCAGCCCGTTTGCCTTGGCGGGCACGCGTATTGAACTCTCCCGCGCGCATTGTCTTTGAGTGTACGCATGCCGAATTCCAACTCCAGCCTCACACCTCAAGCCTGTTCCAGAGCCATAAGCGGTGAGGGCGAACGCCGTTTACCGAAGCGAATTACTCTTGCTCCGCCGCACAATGTCTTAGACTTCTTAGCCTTTGAGGTTACGCATTATGAACGCCTACGCACCCCTCACCCCTCCCTCAAGCCTCAACAGACTGCTCTAGCTCGAACGACTTTAGATCTTATCGTACAAGATACGGGAACCATTGAGAGAGTAAAACGCTGAGGCGCGGAGGTCGCAGAGAGTTTCGATCGCAAGTTAAAGAAGAAGCTGGTTAATGGTTAGCTGAGTACCGATTTGTTGCGATGTCTAACTTGGTCAAACCCGGCAGGAGTTTGACCTACCCGGAATCATCGCTCAAAAAAATCATTCGGTAGACGTAATCCTTGCTTGGCCAGAATCTCTTTGGCGACAGTAGCCAATTCGGGATTTGACAAGGCTTTTCGTGCCGCGACAGTCGCGGCTAACGCAGTCGTAAGTACCGGTTTTCGCTCTCGGATCAATTGAGAGAGTTCTTCCAAGTTCTTGAGGGCATCTGCATCGCGTCTATGAGCGATAGCGATTAGCGTGGCCATGGAAAGATAGTTGAGGCGATCCTCACTTCGACGGAGATTCTCTTCCGACAGACTGTCCAACTGGTTCAGTTCCACCGCTCGTACGATCAATTCACTAGCAACACTCTCTACCTCGATATTCGTACGATCTCGAATTATTGCGTGGAAGCGAATCGACTTACTGGAGGATGTTGGGAAGACGGCCAATTTAAGAACTTCAAACATCTCCATCGATAGTGGCTTTCCGCGAAGCGAGATCACCAAATCTCGCAGTGCCGGCGAAACCCCGGCCTCGGCCATTGGAAGTTTCTCTCCCAGAGCTTGCTTGAGAGCCATGATTCGCAGTTCTTCCATTTCGTTCGTGTGAGCGAATGCGGCTAGCGACATGGCCTGAGTGAACTGAGAAAGACCATAGGCGATTGAACGTTGATCTGCGACCATATCCATCCTCAGTCCATCTGGATTCGAATGACTGATCGCGGCAAGTGCTTCGCGGCACTTTTCTTCGGCTAATTGTCGTTGCCCCTGCGAAGCCAAGATAGATGCCCACTGGCACAACATGGCCGCTTCATAGTTGACCAGCCGATTTTCACGGGCCTTCGATATTGAAGCTAGAGCCAATTGTGTGGCGAGTGGCTTAACCTGCGGATCATCGCGATAAGTTTTGGATTGCATGAGATTGGCAGCGATCAACCAAAGCTCTAGCGAGTGTTGCAAAGTCCTCGCATCTATCGGGGCATTCAGCCTTTCAAGCAAGGGTTGAATTCGAGCAATCAATTCCGACGGTGCGGCTTGTTCCTTGCGAATTTGCCAGAGCAAGTCCAGCGTTGCCACACGCAAATCATCGGGGCGAGTACTTACAAGTTCTTTTAGTCGTTGGACCAGTCGTTCACCTCCGTCACCTTTCTCGACAGCAAGAGCGAATTGTTCCAGTACAGGGCTGGATATCGGAAGACTGAAAAGATCTTGTGGTTTCGGAATTAGAACGATCAATTCGTTGATCGCGGACTCGCTGTTGACTTCCGTATCAAAGATCTGCATGGCAACTTGATCCGTGGGCCACACTTTCTGGCTCTTTGCTAACGCATCGTTGAAATCCAGCGAAGCTCGAACCTCATTGGAGAAGGCACGTGTGGAGGCGTTGGTCGGAGAGTTCGTATTCCTGAGGGAATTGGCCGCCATGGCGTCGCTCGTCGTTGGCTCATTCTGTGGTCTTAGCGGAAGCAACAGTCGCATCGCATCCAGTACATAGCCGAGTTTGATCTGTGTCTCGGCGACTTCGATAACTCTCTCGGGATTGCCTCCAAACTGCATCAGCATCTGTCGGACTTCGCGGCTTGGTCCCGACCGCGAGCTCAACTGCAGAAGTCGTGGGATTATTAGAGAGTTACTAATAGAAGAGTTCTTTGACATTTCCAGCAGGAGCTTCTCTTCCAAGCCAGGGTTGAGCTTCTTGAAAGCCTGAGAGAAGTAGATCAACCAGTTTAGAATTCGAGTGTCGTCGATGTGAGAAACGACTTTCTTCTCTAAAAATTCCTCTAGTCGTGTATTCAATTCTTTGTCTAGACCCAAATAACTCTCTGTTTGGATCATCAGTAGTGTGCCTCCAAGCCATTCTGGATTCTCCTCTATGTGCTTTGATAGAGTGACCTTCCAATTGAGAACGCGTTCATACTTGAGTCCCATGAGAAATCTCTCAAACATGTTCGTTACATTCCTCGTAACCCCGATATCGATGTCCTTCGCATTAGTATCCACCACCAAGAGACTGGACATTGTCCAGGGGTCATTCTGGATACTCTTGGAATCCGGCAAAAGTGTCTTGATGGATTGATCGACGAACTCTGGAATTTCCCATAGAGAGCTTGACTCGTTTGCAGGAAAACGACTGTTCAGTGAAATCCAAAGTGACGCAGAGCCTTGAGCATAATGCTTGAATAGATCTAATCCGAGCGTGCGAGTGTCTTCGCGTCGAATCAGCGACTGGCTCAGCATCACAACCTCTTGGTATTGCCGAAGTTGAGATGTCTCGGCATCCAAGAGTGCCTTGGCAAACTCTTGACGTTGCTTATCCGTCGAGTACCCGACTGAGGTAATGTTTCTTAGCGAGTTAAGCGTCCAGGCGGGATGTTCACGCAAGAGTTGGATGTAGATTGAAAATACCTCATCGTTAATCGTGTCGCTTTCCAAGGATCTAGCCAGCATAAACCGGAAAGATCGCGAAGTCGGGCGAAGCTCTACAAGCTTTCGCAAAGTTGGGACAGGATCAGTGTTTGGGATATTCAACTGGTATTCAAGACGTTGAGACCATTTGATGATCGAATCTGGCACCTGCTTCAATTCCTCGGCCAGTTTCTCGTCCATCGTTTTAAGCGTGCCGGCTTGGGCAAGAAAGTTTAACGCTTGCGTCCTCTGAAAATTCGACGAGGGGTTGTTCGAGTTGGAAGATTGAAAAGCGAAGGGAGAAAATCCACTTTGCGTCCCAGCCGAGCGTGCTGCTCTCAGACCGTCGGTACGAATTCGCCAAACGATAAAAGTTGCGGGTATTTCATCGGTATCTATTTCGCAAGTGGTGGTAGCTAGTTGCTTTAGTGCTTGCTGTTCGGTCAACTGAG
Source organism: Planctomycetota bacterium (assembly GCA_963204965.1). Lineage (GTDB taxonomy): Bacteria > Planctomycetota > Planctomycetia > Pirellulales > Pirellulaceae > Aureliella. Next base: position 8,985 of record CAUJKA010000102.1, read on the forward strand.
TCGGGCTTGCCCCCAAGCCCGGAGTGGTTGACCGCGCTATCGCGGTAGACCTACGACTAGCGGCTGACATTTTGCTTTGCAATGTTTGCGCTTGGTCCAGCATGCCTAAGCTGTTCAGGTGGCTGAGAAGTCTTGCCGACTGAACATTATTCAGTTGCTGACTAAGGAGTTGTTCGGCCAGAGGTGTCGCCAGTTGACGATCCCCTAATCGTATCGCCAATTCAATGATGCACAGGTCTCGATGAGTCCCTTGTTGGACATCCTTTACAACGATCTGTTGAACGGTCTTTAATGCTTCGAAGTACTTACCGTCTAATTCCAGCGATCTTGCTAAAGCAAACTTGTACAAGTTCTCCTCGGGAAAAACCTCGACGACTCGGAGCATTTGTTGAATACACTCCGCATACTGTCGATTGACAAAGTGCAGATTCGCAAGGCTCAGATCCCAGCTTGCTCGATCCTCGAGGGTTTTGCTTTTGTCTCGTTGGTCCTTAAGAAATTGCATTAGTGCCTGAGCATCAAGCACCTGTGACTTGGATACAAGTAGTTGTGTCACAAAGCTCAGTTCGGATGAACCTGGAATAATCTCTTGGAATTGAACTGCAGCGTTGTAGCTGTTCGCAGCAATCCGACTTATCTGGCGATCCGCCAATGCTTGGGAAACTCTGAAGTATACGGGAACAATCGTCGTCAAAAGCTCTTTGAGCGAATCGGCGGAAATGCGTGTGCTCTTCGTTAAACTCAACTGAAGCAGTTGTGCTTCCCCTAAGCCGTTGAAGGCAAACGGATTGTTGGCAGTTCGGTTTGCCTTCAACTGAATTAGTGTCTTTTCTACGTTGGATTTCCACTTTTCGAGCCACGGCCCAAGCGGGAATGCACTCGATTGCTGGATCCTCTTGCAGATAATGTACATCAAGAGGTCGGATGAGTCGGAGTGCTTCAGAATGTAATCATCCAGCTTGGCCACCGCAGCCATGTTGTTCGAGTATCTGGCTTGCTCCATAAGAAAAATTGGAATGCTGACTCCATCGCTGCCCGTACTTCCGATGTTGATTACGATAGGTCTACCGTTAGACTGAACAATGATCTGACTTCGCGTCCCCTGAAAGCCCACTTGTAGGTTGGACAATGGTGAGGCTGTTGGTTGTGTCGCGCTTCCATCCATGGCGACGTAAGTATCCACTGCCAGTTGCAGATCTTCGGCGCTCAGTAACTTGTGTGGAGGCGAGTCTGTTTGCATGAAGCCTGAGTTTACGCGGGAGCGAACAGCAGAAGTGTTGGAGAACATCAACTCTTCATTGTCTATCGGTGGTTGTACGCTCTCCTGAAGAGCTTCCAGGAGAATCATTCTCTCGCTATCGCCACCGATCTTTGCTGCCTTCTTAGCGATCTCTAGCGGCGGAGCGTCATCGCTCTTCAAGATCGCAACGAACAACTGATCATACAGTCGTATCAGCATTTGTTTGGGATCGGAGCCAGCCTTGCGATCTAACTCTTCGAACAGCTCGTCAAGATCCAATCGCATCGCGCGCAAGCAGATCAAGGAAGCCATGCGAGCTTGAAGAAAGTCTACGGGCGCAAATCGAGACTGCCCTTGTTGCTGGGATTGAGCCAAACCTAATTGCAGCACCCTCGTGCCATTCTGCTGCATCGCAACAGATTCGAGACCAAGCATCATCGACATGGTCTTGATTTGCCCAAGCGTATAGCCGGTCGCAGTTGGCGACGGCTCGCCTTGGCCACTTCCAGAAGATTTCCGACGATCGTTCTTGATCTTCTCGGCTTCGCGTCGTCCTGGTGAATTCAGCGGTAAGTTCAAAGCTAGGACGTTTCTAAATAGCTGCATCGATTCAGCTTGGTTCCCGGTATAGTATTGAGTCACCGCTAAGCGAAACACCAATTCCCAATCATTCGGATGTTTCGCAACTAGCGATTCCAGCACGACCAAACTTGTTGTCCAATCCTTACGTTTGATCAAGTTATCGATGCCAACCATTTGATGCACGGGATCTGGATCCTGCACCAGAAGCGTTGTCATGATTGCGCGAGCCTCCTGTTCTCTGCCGACTCCAAACAACAAGTCGGCTAGCGGAAGCTCCGTCTCGGCGCCGGGAGCAATGCTGACCAATTGACGTTGGTACTTAATTGCCGCTTCCATGTCGCCTGTTTCTTGGCAGAGCTTAGAAATTTGGCTTAGCAAAATCGTATCTTTAGTATCCGCGTTATAGAGTTGCTCGAGCTGTTGTCGAGCCTTGCGAAGGTCTCCAAGGATTCGCCAAACTTGAGCGATGCAAATGGTGATCTTCCGTTCCATTTCCGGCAGTTTGCGACTGGACTCCAATCGTTCCAAAAGCCTGTCGGTTGAGTTGTTTGTTTGATAGAGCGGAGTGAGGCGTTTGACGATCTCGAGCATATCGTCGATTTCATCGGATTTGGCCAAGGCTCGAAAGTACATTTCGATTGCTTCGTCAGTTTTCTTATTCTCCGCGAGCGATTTCGCCAGTGTGATAAGCAATGCGGATTCCTCGGGTTCGATGCGAATCGCTTTTCTGAGGGCTGCAATCGCTTGATCGGTCTTGCCCGCTTTGAAGCAGACATTGGCATAATATTCATGGTTAGCTGAATCGGTAGGCGCTGATTGAACCAATTGCAGCGCGGCTTCGATGGCTTCATCGGTATGACCGGCCAGCAATTCAATTTCACTGACCTTCATCCAATGTGCTGCGCGGGATCGCCGATCAACGGCCGCCAACTCTCGAAAGATCTTCGCGGCTTCAGCGTAGTCTTTCGTGAGTTCAGCAATGCGGCCACATAGGATCCGTGGAGCTAGTTCACGAGGATTCAGCGCCGTGGCTTTCTCGGCTGCCTTACGGGCGGAACCCCATTGACGGCATGCTTCCCAGTAGCGAGCTAAGCGATAGTATTGTTGCGATAGTAACTCGTCCGACTGTGGGGCGACCTCTTGGGTAGTGTCCTTCTGGTCGTTGTTGGCTGTAGCGTTCTGCAACTGCTGTTGAAGTCTACCTGCTTCGGTGACTAATTGCTTTGTGACTTGTAACGCAGAGATCTTTTCACCGATAACCGTATCGCGTTCTTCTGCGTCCGATGCAAGCGCTTCAGCGTTAGCGATAAAGGTCAGTGCTTGAGCTGGAAGGTTGGCGCGATTGTGCATTTTCGCGGCCAACACTTGAAGTTGAAAGTCCTTCGACGATAGCTCGGCCGCGCGAGCAATCGAACTGTTGGCCTTTTCGGTGAAGCCAAAGTTGTTGTAGATCTCTGCGACGCGAGATAGATTTGACGACGTTTCACGATTGCCGCTGGTAATCTCGGACCACACGACCAGAGCTTCATCGACTCGCTTCTGTCGATGAAGGAATTCGCCCAGGTACTCGCGATACTGCACATCGTCCGGCGCGAGTTTCACGGCTTGCCGATAGTAACTCTCCGCAGGTTCAAACAACTTGTGTTGCAGGCACAGATCGGCGACTTGCGAAACGGTCACGGCATCCTCGGGAGACTTTTCGATGATCTTCCGCCAGACGGCCAGAGCTTGCTGTCCGCGTTTGTCTTCGGGAAGACTGCTTTGACGCATGATCAATATGCCCCACTGTTTCAAGTGGTCGATGTTGGCGGGTTCCAGTTGTGTCAGTTGGCGGTACTGCTCAATGGCCTGTTCATAAAGCGAAGACTCGACTAACAACTGAATATGCGACTTCCGCAAGTCGACCAGTGTTGGAGCGAGTCTAATTGCCTTTTCGGACCAATCCATCGCTTCCTTCGATCGCCCCACGGAGTTGAGAAAACGAGCCAATCGCGACATCGCATCTAAGTCTTCGCCATGACCGGCAAGCCAGTTCTCGTAGTACTTCACCAGTCCATCTTGATCTTTCGCTTTGAGAAAAGTCTCATCGATTCTGCGACGCACATCGCGAAACAACCAACTGTCTGGCTTTAGGCTCGACAGGATGCCTTCCAGTTGAGCGATCCCGCTTGCTTTGTCTCCGAGTTGCGTGGTCAATTCAGCGATCTGAATTTGGATCGAACTACGTTTGAAATCGTCGCGGAGAACGGGTAGCAGTCTCGCATAGTGCTGCTTGGCGAGGTCCAGTTTTTCTTCTTGGACCAAAGCGACTGCGATCTCTTCCAGCACGCGGGGATCGTTGGGGAAGAGTTCTTCCAATCGCTTCCACGCGGTTAGAGCTTCATCGATGCGTTGCGCTCGCAAATGAAACCGTCCCAACTGCTGATAGATTTCAAGTAGGTCAGTCCGCTGCGGCTTTCGCTCAATGGCTCGTTCAAGCGAGCCTACTGCTACAGAAAAATCGCCGTCAGCTGCCTGAGCCAGGCCGAGATAGTAACTCGCAAGCGGATCGATCTCGCGGAGTTTTTCAGCTTGAATGAGTTGCTTAACCGCCGCTTGATGTTGTCCCCGATGTAGTTCAAACAAACCCAGAAGTTGCCAAGCGATTCCGTCCTCGGGAGTTTTTTGAGTTCGTTCGCGCAGAGTTACCAACAACTTTTCCAAAGTGCCAAAATCGATGTGGTGCGAATAGACGCGGTCGAATGCCGTGCCTCGACGAGGGTTCTTTTCGAGGATGGAAAAGAATCGCTCCGCCGCACGAACTTCGGCGATCTCTTCCTCGC
>CAUJKA010000103.1 GCA_963204965.1 Planctomycetota bacterium
GTCGTCTGATAGCCTCGCTCGCGCAAGGTCTTACTGATAGCTGTCCCGGACGTAAATCCACCCAGATCAGAAGCGATGCCACCCTCACCCTCGCGAAACGCGTAGATCTTCTCTACCGAGTTATCGCTGTTCAGGTAGAGAACTTGGCAGATGGTAAAAGCAGTTTGGTTGGGCTGATTGCGAAAGCTGGCCAGAAGCGCGGTGTAGTGGCCTTGCGCACTGCGCAGATACTGTATCTGAGGTTTGCCACCTTCGCCGATCGTTCGATCGTGGGCACCACGAATGTAACTGCGTTCATCGCGTTCGTTCTTCATGGCCCCGGCAGCCACGTTGTAGTTTCGCGTCTGTGGTCGGACAAGCAATGTCAACAAAGCGTCGATCAGAGTGGATTTTCCGGAACCGTTTTCTCCCACAAGCAAAGTGGTTTTACAATCAGGCAATACAGAATGCACGGCACCATCAAAGGTGCCCCAGTTGTATACCTCCAGTTTGCTCAGTCGATAGCCCGGCAACGGTGGGCGCAAGTCGGATTGATTGTCGAATAGGTCGGAAATTTTCGGCACGCTTCTAATGAACTTGGTCATTCATCCAGGCTGATCACGCAGCGTACACCACTTATAAACGGGTACAGGGGTACGCTGCGGACGATGGACAAAGATTTCGTCGCTCACTCTGGAAAGGTCAAAAGGGTGGCCTTTCATTAAAGTCGAATTCAATGCCAATTCAAGGCATATTATCGTGCATGAAGGCAATCCAAGCCTATTGAGAGGTTTTCAACTGGTAACAAACAGCTTCCTTGGCATTTCGCAGATACAGTTTGTCGCCAATGATCATGGGGTGATTCCAGGTCTTGTCGTTCAGAGCCTGGAACTTCTCCAGTTCCTCGTGCTTTTCTGGGGTGGCACGTAGCAAGGCCAACTCGCCGTGCTCACCTACAACAACGATCAACCCCGAGTCGCCCAAGAGCATCGCTTGGCCTTTCTCATAGCGACCACCTTTCCACTTTCGCTTTCCGGTGGCTAAGTCAATGCACGCGAAAATCCGATTGTCGAATCCGTAAATGTGATTTTCGAAGATGACATAGTCGTTGAAGTCAGGTTTGAAATCCTTGCATGTCCAAAGATCCTCCGTCGTGAATTTGCCGGTCTCGTCAACCTGGAACTTGACTAAGCGTGTCCCCGTTCCCATTCCGGTAGCGATCAACAGCTTGTCACCATCAATCACCTGCGGTTGAAGGGCACGATAGCCATTGTGATCCCATTCGTACTTGAAGACTTGAGTGCCATCCTTGGGGTCGTAAAGATGCGCACCTTCATTGGACAATAGTGCAATCAAGTCACGATCGACCAACTTGATCAATTGAGGCGTCGCATAGGAGTGTTCGCCCGCGGCAGAGGACCAAACCATCTTTCCATCTTCGGCACTGACTGCGACGATCCCTTTGTCAGCCGGTGCTCCCACATGCACCACTACATTGCCGCCGGTAACCAACGGCGACGACGAGAAGCCCCACATCGGAGGATCCTTCTTGCCGGTGAGTTCGCGTATGTCAACTTTCCAAACTAGTTTGCCATTGGTCGCGTCCAGCTTGGTCAACCAACCTTCAGCGCCCAGCGTGTAGATGTGGGACTTGTCCAAAGTCGGTGTTGCACGGGGTCCTAGACCTCCCAGAGCTTCAAAAAATCGAGACTGAGTGTCGTATTGCCAGACTTGCTTACCAGTCGCAGCATCGTAGCAAACAACGCATTCGACTTTGTCCCGTTGCTCTTGGGTGAAGAGATACTTTTCAGTCCCAACAAAAGAACTCCATGCCGCGCCTAGTTCGATACGCCAAAGCTCTTTAGGAGGATTTGCTGTCCAGTCGGCGTCAAACTTGCTGCCATGTTGCGCACCATCGCTATTAGCTCCACGGAAAGCCGGCCAGGTCGATACATTGAACTCAGTCGATGGAACTTCTTTAACTTCGGAAACGACAGCAACTTGCGTGGCTAACTTATCTTCGAAAGACTTTTGCCAACGAGGTCGGATATCGAACGAAAAGTCCCCCAATACGCCGTCCGACTTCACTCCTAGCGAGAAACAAGCGGCCAGTGCTGCAAACAGTAAGCCAACTTTGGTACGAGTGAAAGACAGCTCATTGCGTTGAAGGATGACTCCTAAACTGAAGCCAACAACGGCCATGGGCAATGTCATGACGATCAACAATACTGGGCCGCGAAGGGAGCCATGACATAGTACCTGTTCGACAATTAGAATCCCCAAGACCCCGAATAATCCGACCATTCTTTCGGACCAGCGAGCACGACTAGCGATGACCCACCAGCCCAGTACCACAAGCGAGATCAGAGCAGGTCCGAATGCCGAAACCATCCAAATGTTACTGGGACCATCTTCCACCCAGTCAGGAATGCGTCTGGCAAGATACATCAGCGGGAGAAGAATGATCGGAATCCAAACTCGCAATGGCTTAAAGGGAGTTCCGGAGGAGCTTTTTGCTTCATTTGCTACTGTTTCTGCCATGAACGAATCCTAACAAAACCTGAATGTGCACAATAGTTTAGCGGTAACCGAGCGTATTCGATCGCCAACATCACTTCTTGGATAGTACGTGGAGGTTTTCTCACGAAGTTCTGATCGTAATCTGTTAAACGCTTTCCGACAATGCAATCCTTAAGTGCCAGGCAACCGGATACGAATAGTCAAGAATGAGTCATTTGCGATAAACCATCATGAAGGCAACTAGGGTTCAATGGATTCAAGAAATCGCCAAAAATTGGCACGACAACGCACTTCAACTGGATTTCGCCGATTGGTTGGACAAGAACGGTGATCGAGATCGGGCGAACTACATACGCCTTCAGCTCGAATGCAGTACCGCCAAATTGAAATCTCCCAGTGAATCGCTTCAAGCGAACGCTTCGGCAGATGATTTCTTTGAGATTCACGGAGCCAAATGGTACGAGCCTTTGCTTGAAGCACTTGGGCTTAACATCGACACGATTGAAGTACTGTGCAGGAACAAGTGGTTTCGGAAGTCGCATGACGGAGCCACGAAGCGTTGGCTTGGCGGTTCGTCGATCGACCTGGAGATCTCTCCACGTTCAGATAGTTCGATTCCACGAGCTGGGTTAACATTCGAAAAAGGTTGGATATCCAAAATCTGGATTACAAATCCTTTGGCCTTGCCCCATTTTCGACTAAGCGCCGCACTTAGTTTAGAGCCAATTCACAGCGTCAGGTTTTCTTTAAGCTCAGCAGATCACATCAAAATGTGGGGCCGTCAATCCGATCCAGTTCTAAAACAGATCCGCTCATTGACCTTGGCTTTAGACGATCTTGATCTTCAGCACGAGTGTGCGGTAGCAACTGAAATCCTCGCCGAACCATTCCTTTCTGAGGTGCGCGATTTCACAGTTTTGGCTGGAGGTTTCGGCATGGAAACGCTTCACCCAACTCTACTTAAGGCAATTTCGAAGAATCCGATAACGCGTAATCTAAAGTCGGTGTCGATCAGTTCTTTAGATGCTAATGGACTTCGAGCGATGCTTGAAGATGTGAGGCTGGAATGGTCCGAGCTGTATCTCGACGGTCAGTTTAACAACGGCCTGTCTGAACATTTGTGTAATGCTCGACTCAATTGGCATTTGGAGACCTTGATGATTCGGTCTTTTGCTGCCGATGAAACACTTAACGACGGTGGTCTAAAAGCGATTTGTGAAAGTTCTTGGCCAAAACTCAAGCGGCTTGACCTAGTCGGTCAGGATATTACCGCCTTGAGCCTCAAGTCGCTTGCAGAATCGCC
>CAUJKA010000104.1 GCA_963204965.1 Planctomycetota bacterium
ACTCCTAGCTTAAATGGATTGAACTTCGTTGTATTGGTACTGATACCGTAATTATTATCTTCGACAATGAACACAACAGGGAGATTTCTCTCTACAGCAAAGGAAATCGCTTCGGCCACTTCCCCCTGACGACAAGCGGCATCACCAATGGTTGCAATGGCCACATTGGGATGCTTGTTAAGCTGCATAGCCCACGCAACACCGCAAGCCGGAAGACAATTTGCTCCCGTAGGTGTTGGGACGCTCCAGATATTGCGGCTGCGATCCGAGTAGTGTCCAGGCATTTGCCGTCCGCCGCTGGACGAGTTCAACTTGGCGAAGTACGCGCTAGCCAGCTCGGCGTTGGTTACACCTTTGGCCAGCACCATCGCGCGATCGCGGTAGTATGGAAAAAGATAGTCATCCTCGTTGAGCAAAAGTGGTACAACGGCGAGCGATTCATGGCCCATTCCAGCGACTTGGAACCAGCCCTTGCTTTGCCGCAGTAGCACCCCTTCGCGTCGATCTCCCTCTCGACTGAGGTACATCAGCTTCAAGAGTTCGACGCGATCGTAACCTCTTTGCGATGAACCTGTTGATCCGCTGAGTGCCAAAGTTGACATACAGACAGCTCCTCGTTGAATGGTGAATCGAGGCACGTTTCTGAACAGACTGTCTGTATTGTATAGGACGGGAAGGTGGCGCGGGTAGTCGGCTACTGATGTTCATCTCGAACTAGGCCCACAAAGACTGAGGCACTTCGCATTCAAGTCGCCCGACTGATCTATCAATCCGGCTCGACGATTGTAATACGTTGACCAAATTCTGGCTTGAGTTGCTGACGCTTGCCATTCGGCCAAGTGATCTCGAAGGCTACGGCGTTGGGATCGCTCGAGCCAAAAAGAATCTCCTTGCTGTTCGACGATTCGTAACCATCGCCTGCAGTGACTTGCTTGCTGATACGTCGATCGCCTTCGATCATCGTTATCGTCGATCCGACCGCGTCACGATTCGAGCTGCGCCCCACCAATCGAATTGCAATGGGATTACTCAGAATTTTCGAGTTGTTCGTAAGCAGTGCATATGGACTTTGCAAATGTGAAACCACAAGGTCCTCTCGGAAGTCCTGGTTCCAGTCGACTTTAGCTACCGAACGCCCGAGAAGTTCCTGCTTGAAGTACTCTCCAGCGTCAAGTATTTGCGAAAATCGCTGCCCCGAGGCTGAGTAGAGGTGAGCCTGCATTTTGTACGGTCGATTCAGTGCTCGAAGATCGTCTACGTGCCCGTTAGCTACAAACAGCTCAAGCTTGCCGTCTAAATTAGCGTCAAAGAACTGTGTTCCGAAGCCGAGCACATTTAACGATGGGCCGTCTAGTCCACTGAACTTTGTGACATCTTGAAATGCGCCTTCACCAAGGTTTTGATAAAGCGTATTTGTTTCGTTCAGGAAGTTTGTCACAAATAGATCCATCAACCCATCGTTATTGATGTCGCCCAAGGCAATCCCCATCGACCCCTCAGCTTTGCCAGCCTCGTTGAATGCAACTCCGGAGGTAATTCCGGATTCGGTGACCTTTGTTTTTCCGTCCTTGGTTTCAGTGGTAAGCAAGAAATTGGGATCGGTATCGTTGGTAATGAACAAACTTGCATGCCCATTTCCGGTAGCGTCGAAAGCGACAGCTCCTAGCCCTCGCCCAATCGGCAGTTCACTCACTTTACTAAAATTACCAGCACCGTCACTGATCCACATGGCATCAGGCGAGCCATCGAAATCAAATGGACTGCACTGCGCAGCAATACCTTCACGCTGGCAGATACGAGTAAAAAGATCATCGCCGCGAAGATAGTTGACGTCGTAAAGATCTGGATGAGAATCACCGTTCAAATCAGCTACTACGCAACTTACGGTCCACTGGTTGCTACTAAGGCCCGACTGTTCTGTAACGTCTAAGAAAGTACCGTCACCCATATTCCGCAGCAATCGATTGCTTCCAATCTGTGCGATGTAGATATCGGGAAAGCCATCGTTATCGAAATCACCGCAAGAAACTCCTTGACCAAAGCCATCATCTTGACTGGGTAGCTTAATCGCATCGAATTGCTTTCCATCCTTGTTGCGAAAAACTCGATCCGTTCCCTCGGCCGATTGATCTGTGGATGCAGGCCACAATCTGCCTTGCGGTGTCACAATATCGGGCCACCCATCAAGGTCAAAGTCGAGTACTCCGACGCCTCCGCCGCTCAGCTCGAACATGTAACGTTTGGGCTCGCCTTCGGTTCCATAACAGAAGTCAAAGTTGAATCCAACATTCTTGGCTTGATCTTCGAATGCAAGTTCGATATTCGGTTGCACCCCAGGAGTAGTTGGCTCTTTGTTGGACGAGGCTTTTCCCTTTGGGAGTGGATACTTTTCAACATCTACTTTGGCCACTGGATGACGCTTGTAATCCACCAAAACAAGTGGAGCATTTTCGGTTTGCGCAATCAACGACTTCAAACGTTGCTGAACATCCGCTGAGTTAGGCGATAACTGATACGCCCAAATCATCCATCCTCGCGCTTCCCAAAATCGCTGACAAGCTTCGTATCGACTTGAAAGCGTGAGAAACTGGTCAACGTTGTCGGGAGTTCCTCCAAAGAGAATTCGATCCTGAGTCGACCACAACTCCTGAAGCTTCCGCGAGAAGTCAGCAAATTGATTGGCCAGGTTGCTTTCACCGACTTGAGACAACAGCGTTGCCAAGCGACTATTGGGCATCCGCGAATCAGGCTGTAGCCGACAAGCTTCCAAATAACATCGAATGGCTCCCGAACTGTCTTGCCTTACGTCTGCTAACCGTCCTCGAACCGACCAAACCGACGCGAACTTCAGCGTCTCATTTCGAGTGCTCTCGGAAAGCTTATTCCAATGATCGTCCAGTGCATCCCAAGATTCCGAATCGCCCAAAATCCGGAGCATCATGACATGGGCAGGAACATAATCTTCGCGAAGTCGAATTGCAGCTTGAAGCAAACCAACGGCCGTTGGATTGTCCTGCGATTCATGAGCATAATTTGCAAGCCCCACCAAGGGAAACGGATCGGTCGGAGTGATCTTCGCAGCCATGGCAAGACGTTCATCACGAATCGCGCCACTTTCCCTAGTCAGAAGCATCAGCACATCTGTCTTTTGCCCCGCTTCGACCATCCTCAAAATATGCTCAATTGCCTCTTCGCGCCGACCACTCGCGCCAAACATTTTTGCTAAATGCTCGTGTGCAATCAGATTCTTAGGGTCCAACTTGAGAAGACGCTGAAACGATTGTAATGAATCGCTGAAGCGCAATTGTGCCTCATTGCTGAGAGCATGAACTTCCAGCGCTTCAACGGCCAAGTCTTGGTTAAGCGAATCAACCGTAGGTATAATCTCCGAAAGGTACTCATCCGTTTTTTCAAACCGACGCTGTACCAGAGCCAATCGAGCAGCCAACACAGCGGCCTCAGGAAGATCGCGACTGGTGTTCCAAGCTCGCCAAGCTGATTTCTCCGCAGTGATGATCGCCCCCGAGTTGGCATCTGCAAAAGCCGACTTGAGTATCTCGCCAGCTTGCCAATGAAGGATCATCTTACGAACCGGCCAGAAAGCGCCTGCGAGGACTAACAGCACGACGATTGCCCAAATAGGCTTTTTGCGCTGCGGCTCGGCGTTATTTTGGCTCGTATTTTTCTTCTTGCTCTTCTTTGAAATCGGCTCGCTCCTCGAAGCAAGAAAACTAGTACTTAATCATGGTGTTTGAACCGTGAACTGCGAACATCCTTCAACGCAAAGGATAGCAGAGTTGATTGGAACATTGGCAAACTCGTCTTTTGCACCACTCGGCCACTCAATGGATATTCTCTGAATTTCGACAACTTCGCCAAATCCAAATTGAATGCACTTCTCATTGCTACACTGAAAACCATCTCCGCCAGTCAACTGTTTCTTCCAAGTGCCGCCACTGGTATGAACAGTGACGTTCGTACCAATGGGAACTCTAGCAGACTGAACTCCAACCAGCCGAACGTTCACGTAGTTTCCGGCGTTCTTGCTGTCATTTGTGACCAAGCATGCGGGAGAGTTCATTATCGATACCGCAAAATCAAACAGCCCGTCGCGATTCCAATCTAGTTTGGCAAGCCCCCGACCCAAGTGATCTTTCTGAAAAAAATCGCCAAGCGTGGTGGATGGCATCAGATCAAA
>CAUJKA010000105.1 GCA_963204965.1 Planctomycetota bacterium
TCGGCGTTTCGCGGCGGCGGTGCTGTCCATAATCTTTACCCGGCTTTCGCCCTGGACGCTTCGGATCAAGCTTCTTGGGTTTGCGAAACGGCGCTGCCTGACGCTTAGATTCACGCTCAAGCTTTTCCAGCCGAGCCTGCCAATCTGCTATGATCTTTTCGAGCTCGCGGCATCGCGGGCATTCGGGAGTTGCTGCTTCTTCCATGATCCTTCCAGCATGCCCGATTTCCTGTTTTTTTGTCTAGATCAGTTTCCATCGCGGTAAACAAGTACCATTGTCAATGCTGTGAAACTATTCAAGGCCGTCTTCAAATCGGCAGCACTAATGCCTACCGACAACGGACCAGAAACCTCACCAGTGTGAGAGGTTAGTATGAGACGCAGCCCACGTTGATTTGTTTTGCCCTTTCAGGGCGGAGGGATGGTTGTTCCTAGCTTCCCGGGGCGATGCCCCGGGCTGATTTGTTTGGGCCCCTTCGGGGCTAAGGTTTCCAACATCCCGACTGTCCTCTGTTTAGGCAATCACTCGTCGTTGAAATATAGCTTTATCAATCTTCTCATTGGAAGCAACGTTTTACCAGTACGAGAACGTAGCTTCGCGCATGGGCTAAGAATCGAACGGATTATCGAGTCAGTCCTAAGTGATTTAGTCTGGCTTTCATCGACCAGGGACTGCAGGGTGGCGTCACATAGCCCGCCACTCCAATCATTTGACTATACTATCGGGACCTTTCCTACTCGATCCTCAACAGGAGTTCTGTCCGTGATGCGTACACTTATGAACATCCATACCCCGCTCACAGTGCGATCCGTCATTCGCGAGGTGGTCGCTGGCGGGCTTTGCTTAGGCTGCTGGAGTCTTACCATTGCGTTGATCCTGCCGGCTTCATTGCAGGGGCAGGATGCAGCAACGCCTCCAGCAACCGCGCCGAACTTTGCTCCTGTTGCAACTCAAGTTCCCGCACCCGCATCAACTCCCGCCGCCGCTCAAGCAACTCCAGCACCCGCACCCATTCAAACAGCTCCGGCACCATCAGCAACACCAGCAGTTAAAGTGAATACTTCGGCGGTCGAAGTTGCCCCGATCAAGCTGACAGTTGAAATGGACGGCGTAATCGACTCGCCGGGCAAAGCGATCGTCGCGCTGCGTCCCAAGTCGCTTAAAGAACTCAAAATAGTCGGTGCAGTTGGTCACGGTACTCGCATTTCGCAAGGCCAAGTACTCCTACAGTTGGATACCGACGCATGGGAACGTGCACGACGCGCGGCCGAGCAAGCGACAGTGGCCGCCGAACAAGACGCTAAACAGGCTGCGGCTGCATTGACGCTACTTGAAGAGAGCCTGCGAATCGAACTTGAAGCAGCCGACTTGGCGAACAATCGTGCGCAAGAGGAACTCGAGCATTTCTTAAACGTTGGTCGCGAGCTACAAGTCGATGACTTGAACTACTCTCTGGAGGCCGGTGAGCAGAGCGTCGAGTATGCGCGCGAGGAGTACGAGCAGCTTAAGAAAATGTATGACGCGGACGAGCTGACAGAAGAGTCCGAGGAGATTGTGCTCAAGCGAGCTCTGAACGATCTGAAGCGCAGCGAGCGTTTCTTTGCTCAGACTCAGCGACGCGTCAAGCGACAGTTAGAAGTGGAACTTGATCGACAACAAGCGGGACTGAAGAATACCGCGGCCAAGTCCAAGCTAGATCTGGAGAAGCTGCAGAAGAGCAAAGAAGGTAAGATGGTAGTTGCCAAGTTGGCGGTCGCGCGAGCCGAAGCTGTGCTTGAGCTGGCTCGTAAGGAAGTGGTCAACATCAATGAAGATCGCGGGCAGTTAGTTGCCGCGGCTCCATTCGCGGGTGTCGTTCTTTGGGGAGGCGCGACGAACTCGGGTTGGAAAGGCATTAGCTCGGTTGAGGACAGCCTGTACGTCGGAGCGATGGTCCAGCCTAACAGACCCCTGCTGACTGTAATGTCAACCGACAAGCTTTTCATCCGCGCTAGCGTAACAGAGAAGCAGATCGGATCGATCAAGGCTGGTATGTCAGCTTACTTTGAACCCACAGCACGGCCCGAGTCTCGAATTGAAGTCGTGTGCGAGGAGCGAGGGGAGTTACCCATCGAACCGGGATCGTATCGCGTTGTCTTCCGTGTAGTCCGCCCTACCGAGCTAGATGGCTTGCTGCCGTTGATGACCGGAAAACTAACGGGAACAACTTACGAAAAAGAGAAGGCACTGATGATCCCGCAAGAGGCGGTGCGATACGAGGGGCAAACCAACTATGTGCTTCTGCACGACGCGGCCAGCGGCAAAAGCACGCGTCAAGACGTTCTGCTGGGCCGACGCGAAGGCAAGCGAGTCGAAGTGACTCAAGGCGTGCGGGAGGGCGAGCATGTTGTCTTGCCATAAAGGATTGAGGTACGCGACGGTTCGACTGGGTTGGGCAGTTTTGTTTGGGTGTGGCCTGACGTTCACGGCTACGGCTCAAGATGAACCTGATAAGTCGCAGGCCGAGACTACCGCGACTCAAGAAGCGAATGAAAAGAGTGCCCCCGATGATTCGATGACGCTTGCCGAAATCATCGCGCCAGCTTCGCTCGCCGAAGTGGACCAAGCGATCGCGCGGGGCGTTGACTTCTTGATTGCCAACCAGAACAAAAATGGATCGTGGGGTTCGCCGACGAACACCAAGGATCTGAATATCTACGCTCCTGTTCCAGGTGCGCATCATGCTTTTGGAACGGCGACAACTGCGCTGGCAATTGCAGCGCTATGCGAATTGGAACAAACAAGGCCCGATGCCAAGGAATCGATCGAACGAGGCCAAGCTTGGCTGCTTGAGCACTTGCCCAAACTCCGTCGCGCGTCGAAGGATGCGATCTACAACGTGTGGGGGCATGGCTATGGCATTCAAGCTTTAGTGCGATTGCACAAGCGGACCGATGATGTCGAGCTGCAAAAGAAATTGGTAGAGCTGATCGAGTTACAGTTTGATCGCTTGAGTGACTATGAATCGGTTGATGGAGGCTGGGGATATTACGACTTTAACGTGGGAGCTCAAAAGCCTACCGCTTCGTCGACCAGCTTTGTGAATGCGACAATTCTGATTGCTTTTCACGAAGCGAAAGAAATGGGCGTTCAGCCACCGGAAAGGCTGACGCGACGCGCCGTGGACGCGACGATGCGGCAGCAGAAGGCCGACTTCAGTTATATGTACGGCGAGTACCTCAAGAACCGGCCGATGCAAGAGATCAATCGCCCTGGCGGTAGTTTAGGGCGGTCGCAAGCGTGCAACTTAGCGATGCGGTTTTGGGGCGATGCAAAGATCACCGATGAAGTCCTTGAGCAATGGCTGGATCGAATGATTCGCCGACATGGTTGGTTGGACATCGGTCGCAAGCGGCCTATTCCCCACGAATCTTGGATGCAGGTTGCTGGGTACTTTTTCTACTATGGTCATTTCTATGCAGCCTGCTGTTTGGAGCAGTTGCCTACAGACGCTCAGGCAAAGTACGCGCCGCACCTAGCCAAGCTGTTGATTGAGCGACAAGAATAGGACGGATCGTGGTGGGACTATCCGCTCTACAATTATCATCCGCCGTACGGAACATCTTTTGCGTTGATGAGCCTGCATCGCTATCGACCGGCAATACCCGCGGAATAATGTATGGGTTTTGGGGCGAAGCCCTGTTCGTTTACCTAGCCCAGCCTGCAGGGCTGG
>CAUJKA010000106.1 GCA_963204965.1 Planctomycetota bacterium
GTGATCGCATCCATGGCTCGAACGGCTGACTTGACCATCGGGCTCCGCGCTGGCCACTGTTCATCGCCTGTCTTCAAGAATTGATCCCAGGTGTATCCGATCAGGTCGTCTTCCGTACGAGGCTTACCATCGTTGTGGAAGATCAATGGTTGGTTCGGAACATTCTTCAGTTCTGCAACGACCGTTCCGGTTGCTTTGGCGATCATCAAGGTTCGTTCGTCAGGTCCGCCTGGAGCAGTGTCTTTGTTGCTTCCGCCGCCAATCATCAAGAACCCGATGTTAGACCGAACTTTCGTTGGATAGGCGACGGTGATCCAGTGACGCCATTCGGTCTGGTTGACTTGGTCGGGAGTTAACCAGTTTTGCGAGACCATTTCCATCACGACTAGATTCAGTTCGCCTTCTGTCTTTTGCGAAACGACCTTCCACGAGAATGCCGGATCGGGTTTGTTCACATAGCGATCGAGCGCGGTCTCTTGAGGCAATGCTTGAGCCCATGTCAAAGACGGCCATATCGTGGCCGGTACGAATGCCAGGGCTAAAGTGATTTGAAGGACGCGGTTCGCAAACTTCGACATGGGAACTATCTCCTAGGGTGGTCGCAGGCATACTCAACCTGCTCGAATTGGCCTTAAGGCTAGTCGATTTTCGCGTAGTTCCTAGTCCAACGGCGAATTCTAACACTTCATTCATGACGGCGGCCAAGTTTCGCCTTTGGTTCGAATCAATCTGTTAGACTTGGTTTAGCACTTTTGGGGTGTGGTAGATTTCTTGCTGACTTTAGCATTTGGCTCTCGATTTCATCGTAAAGTTCGCCTGATTAGAGATGAGTGGAGGTCCCAAGATGACCCAGCAGCCGCCTAGTCGGTTTCGATTTCGATTCCAAACGATGATGGCAATTGTCACTGCAATCGCAATTCTCCTTGGTCTGGTGCTGCGAGAGGTTCACCATGAACGTCGCAAGAAGCAAATCATCGAAGCGATCAAAAAAGACGGAGGCAGTGCGAGGTTGGTCGATCCTATGCGCGACGGCCAAGCCCCCAAAGGATTCATTAAGGACTGGTTAAGGATCTTTCTGGGAGATGGTTACTTTACCGTTGTTCCAGAGCTTGGAATCAATTCGGGTTCAGCATCCTTAGATGAAGTTGTTGGTTACTTCCCAGAATTGCAAAGGATTGCCATTAGGGATGCAACCGATGCGTCACTCAAGCAGTTGCCAAAGCTCTCTAAGCTGAATCATGTAGTGCTAGGCGGTGAGTTCACTGATATTGGACTCGACTCACTTTCAAGAATAGAGTCGATGAGGTTCATGGAGATCCATGAATGCTCGTTCAAAGATGGTAGCGGTGCCCCAGTAGCAAGCTGTACAAGGTTGCGATCCCTATCATTTGAACAGTCTGAACTCTCTAGTCAGATCCTAAATTCTTTTCAGAGTATTTTCAGTTTGGCGCATATCCGTTTCGTCGACTGCAAGATTGACGATGAGCTACTTAATTTACTTTACGGCTCAGCTAACAAAGTCTATCTTCAACTGATTAATTGCAACGTAACACAGGCGGGGATCTTAACGTTACGGAAAGCAAACCCTGACTGGGAAGTGCAATGCTTTGACACGGCGGACGCTAAGATCGCAAGTCAATCCGCTAACACGTTGAACATCTATCCACCACTGAATGAGATTTCAGAAGTACTTAAAGTGACCTTCGCAGGCAGTTTGGTCACCGATGCAACTTTGATTACCTTGGCGGACGCTGTTAAGTTGCAAGAACTGTCCGTGACTCACACCGCTCGTGGATCAATATCCGCCAAGGGCATTGAAGCACTACAGGGGCTTCAGAATCTGAACATCCTCGCCTTAAGCTTCACTCAGAGTTCGGACGTTGAAGTCATTGCGATCGCAAAGCTGGCGAGGCTTGAATCGCTTTCCCTTTGGGGCTGCCCAGTAACGGATGCTTCAGTTGAGGAACTTGCGAAGTTGAAATCACTGAAGCGACTGATCGTTATTAAAACTGCGATTTCTGAATCGGGCTTGGATCGATTGAGACTTGCATTGCCAAACTGCGAGATTGTCTCAAAGTTTTAGTAATGGCGGCTTGGTTGAATTCATAGTTACACCCGTCAACTAACCTCCTTTTGCTGTCTTGTTAATTTAGGTGGTTTGCGTTGAGAGTGGCGCAAGTTCGGAAAGTTCTGGAAATTCGGACCATAACGGTTCGATCAATTACTCCATCAACGAACGCAATTCGCACTGGGTTCTCTCAAAGTGCCTTGAAGATTCGGCCGCGTTCGATGCAGTGAAATAATCCCAAGCCTGGGGTGATCATATTGGCTTAACTGCCAGAGGAACTTCCATGAAACGCGCTCAATTCGTATTAGCTCTTTGGGGAGTTACTGGACTAGCAGCAGGACTGCAGGCAGGCGATTGCGATTGTCCAAAATCCAAGAGCTGTACGCAGTGCCAGTGCCGCGACGATAGCGGGATACTTGACCACATCGACAAGGTCGGAGGTCAATTCCATGCAAGCTTCAAGAAGAACTTCAAGTTGATGTCTGGAATCAGCAGACTCGGAAAATCCGATTGCGATGTTTCGCCGAGCTGTGGGTGTGAGGCTGCTCCTAGTTGTGGTTGTGAAGTCAAACCAAGCTGTGGCTGCGAAATAGCTCCAAGCTGCGGTTGCGAAGTTTGTGGACCAGGAACAACTGGCGTCCATCAATCAGATGTTGCTCCGCCGCTGAGCCATCAGCCACAACGCGTTTACATGCAGCCCGCTCCTAATGGATATGCTCCGCAGCAGGTCCCTGATGCTCAAGTCGACCCGTTTGTCGACGAGACTCCGCGGACTGGGCAAAGCAAGGTCCGTGGTCGAACGATTCAGTATCGCACTAATGGTCAACCCGTTAGCGGCCAGCCGGTAAGTACTCCGACGCGCACGCCATCGGGCAGTGCGCGTCCAGCCTACGGTCAGCAATACAATTCGCAAGCTCAAAGCTCGACTCCCAACTGGCCCGATAAGACTCAGCCTCGTCAATTGCAGTTGGTTGCTCCAGCTTCCGGCGAATCGCAAGTCACCGTCGAGCAAGTCTTTGGCTCGGCCTATCGAGTCAAGCTAACTGATGGTCCCGAACCGTCGCAACCGGCAACAACAGGATTGCGACCTGTTCCAGGAAAGAGCACTCCACCAAGTGGCGACAACGTGTCCTCCCGCAACGTTGGAAACCGCGTCGTGGTGGCAAAGGAATTGTCGAAAGACTCAAAAGACCCGTACGAACGCGGCGAGCCGATCCAGCTCGAAGCGTATGAGAATCCCCTTCGCCGGTAACCGCAAGAACTTCCACTGAGCGATTTCCCGCGCGGCATCGAAGGTTACTCTCCTTACCTTCGATGCCTTTTTTCGTTTTTAGGGACGAGTTTTTTGGGCAGGTTTAGGACAGGCTCGAGCAGGCGGCAAGATTAATCTTTCGCCAGCTCAGAAGTGTCGTCGCTCTCCATGGATGGATTCGAGTTCGTTTCGGAGTTTCGTCGGTAACCGCTTACCAAACTGACGATATTCGCAGTTGCCAGTTTTAGACTGCGAGCGGCCATTTTGAAGTTGGTGTGTGTTGAGATCTCGGGCTGTATTTCCAGAAACAGTTCGACAGCCTGTTTAAGCTTGGTCAGTTTTTTCTTGGCCATCTTCAGGTATTCATCAGCGTCGCCAGCGTCCAAGCTTGGTCCAAGGGCCAACATAAAGTCGTACAGATCTCGGTGGACCGACGCCAGTTCATCATCCTCAGCCGCCTCGTCACTATGTTTGAGGAAAGCACGAACCATCCAAACGTGTGAGACTATTTCATCGATCGCAGCCATCGTCTGCTCTGCATTCATCGTTTTAACCAACTCGATTCAAAATATCTTCGACGGGTTTTCCCACAGCGGGCTTGCTTGGCACTATGATATTGGCAATATGATAACTGCTCTACAATAGTCGTTGATTCAGTCTTCCCCAAGCTCCCCGAAGTAAGTTCGAAATGCCAGACCTGATAGCTCAAGGAAGACGACCTCAGGACCGCTGGCGAAGGACATTGCCCGACGATGGTTCCCCAACAACGATTGGGCGAACCAGTCAACCGTGGGCGGTGACTTGGGATGAACGCATTTCGCGCCAGCATGCGACGATTACTTGGAATGGCAACCAACTGGAGGTGCGAAAGGTTGCGGAAGCTCGCAATGCGATCTTTTACCAAGGCAAGCAGTGCGATCAATTCACTTGCTCTGTCGGCGATCACTTTGTCATCGGACAAACGACATTTACGTTGCTCGACCAGCAGCTTAACTTTTCGCAAGTCGACCAGCCAGCAATCGCCGAACAGACATTTTCGGCTCACATGCTTAGGCAAAACAAATTCAAGGATGCAGATCGCCGAATTGAAACGCTCAGCAAGCTGCCCGAGCTTATTGCCAGCGCCACCAACGATCAAGAGCTGTGTGGGCGGATCGTTAATCTGTTGCTAGAGGGTGTGCCACAAGCCAACTTTGTAGCCATTCTCAAGCTCAAGTCTGCAAATGAGCCCGAACCGCCTCTAGTTGAACGCACGACGAAGTTCGACCAGGAACAGACCGCACCTGATAAAACGGTGACGCGGCAGATGCGAGATAATCCGAAAGACATCGAACTCTCCTCAGCGCTCGAAGTCTTGCACTGGGATTGTCGCGCGCTTTCGGGCCACTACTTTTCGCCGAGCGTGGGATTGGTCCGTGCTGCTGCACAGTCGAGTGAAAGCGTGCTGCACGTTTGGAATCGATCGATGAATGACAATCCCAACTTCACGCAAAGCGAGAATGTGGATTGGGCCTTTTGCACCCCCGTCGTTTCCGACGCTTGTCCAGGCTGGGTCATCTACGTTGCCGGAGATTTTCCAAGCTCGACAGTCTTTGGTTCGTTGCGACCCGGCGCAGACGCTCTACAAGACGATTTGAAGTTTACCGAACTCACTGCGACGACTCTGGGAGCTCTACGTCAGGTGCGCATTCTTCAACGTCGTCAAGACAGCTTGAGAAATTTCTTCGCCCCCGTTGTCTTGGATGCGTTAGCGGGAAAAGATCCTGAAACAGTTCTTCGGCCTCGTGAAACCGATGTGTCCGTACTGTTTTGTGACTTGCGCGGATTTTCAAAGCAGAGCGAGCAAGCCAGCAACCAACTTCTAGAATTGCTACATCGCGTTAGCGGCGCGCTGGGAGTGATGACGCATCATATCTTGGCCGGTGGTGGAGTCGTCGGCGACTTTCACGGCGACGCTGCGATGGGCTTTTGGGGATGGCCGATTCATGATGATCGAACCATCGAGAAGACTTGCTTGACTGCTTTGGAGGTGATTCGCGAATTTGCTCGAGCTGGTGCAGAAGCCGATCACCCGTTAGCTAATTTCCGAGCGGGCTTGGGAATTGCTTCGGGGCCAGCCGTGGCAGGCAGCATTGGAACTGCCGATCAAGTTAAGGTCACGGTGTTTGGGCCCGTCGTGAACTTGGCCTCGCGATTAGAAGGAATGACCAAGCAGTTACAAGCGTCGGTGCTGGTCGACGAAACCACAGCCGCTTGGCTCCGCGAAAACGCCAATACCGATTCCTTGCGAGTCCGTCGAGTAGCTCGAGTGCTGCCATACGGAATGAGCACACCGCTGACCGTTAGCGAGTTATTGCCTCCCGAAGGCGCAGACTGCATTCTCAGCAACGATCACTTGAAGTTCTACGAACAAGCACTCGACCATTTCATCGCCGGCGATTGGAACAGTGCCTTCCGACTGCTGCATTTGGTTCCAGCCGAAGACCAAGTTAAAGATTTTCTCACCTTCATCATCGCCCAGAATCGCCGCGTCGCCCCGCCCAACTGGAACGGCGTGATTGAATTGCCCAGCAAGTGACTCGTAGGGTGCGGTTGAGGATCGAAACCCACCAACGCGACTGTTTGAGCTATTCTTTGACGGCACGAATTACTCGACAGGGATTACCGGCGGCGATCACTGCTTCGGGGATGTCGCGTGTAACCACGCTGCCGGCGCCGATAACGGAGCGAGCTCCGATCTTAACGCCAGGGCAAATGATGGCTCCGCCTCCTACCCACACATCATCGCCGATCTCGATGGGCTTCGCGAATTCCAAGCCAGTGCGGCGATCCGTTGATTTCAACGGGTGGGTGGCGGTGTAGATATGTACGCTGGGACCAAATAGCACGCCCGAACCAATACGCACGGGGGCAACGTCGAGGACAATACAGTTGAAGTTGAAATAGACCTTATCTCCCAGCGTAATGTTCAACCCATAATCGCAATGGAAAGGAGGTTCGATCCAGAGACCTTCACCTGCGTTGGGAATTAGCTGGTGGATTAACTTTGCTCGCTCGTCCTGCTGTTCATCGCTGGTATCGTTGAGTGCCTTAGTCAGAAGCCTCGCGCGTCGTCGCTCAGCGGACAGTTGTTCGTCGCGAGGATCGTAGAGGTCGCCTCGCAGCATCTTTTCTTTTTCGCTACTCATCAACTCTTCGGTTCAATCAAAATGTACCTCTGAAAACGTAGGGTGCGGTTGAGGTACGAAACCCACCATGTCTGCTTCATTGTCAATCTGCGGTTACGTCCCTGCCCTACCTTATCGACGCCCAAGCAGCGCTGCGCTCGCTACGGCCTACGACTGACGGCTGACACTACCGAGCATTGTACACTTCCAAATCCCCGGCGCAATACGGCTTCGATCGTCACGGCAAGCGGTTATGGCCCGTTGAGCTAGTAGATGGAGCATCCAGCCGAGTGAGACGATGGCGACAATGGTCTCAATCTCCGGATTGCTCCAACTACTAGTGTTGCTAAGTTCAAGGAGTTGCGACGGAAAGCAGGCCATCCATAAAAGGTTCACTCCCAGCGTTGCGGCTCGAGCTTGTACCCAACGCCTTCGATCGATCAGCCCAACAGCAAGAGCTGCGGCCAAAACTGCTGTGTGGTGGCCCAGATAGGCTGGATAGTTCAGATAGACGAAGGACCAGTTCCATAACGTATATCCGATGATCCAAGTGATAGGGACATCAACGAGCAGGCATCGTTTTCCAGATTGACTATCGACGTTGGTACTCGGAATACGACTCAACAAAAACATCATCAAAATCAGTCCAGCAGCCGCGTTTAAAAGATGAGCGGTTCCAGTTCCAAAGAGATCCAAAACAGTAGCCTCGGCAACATTCGCCAACAGCAATAAAGCAATCGACCGTTGCGTCCACTTGAGGTGATCGCGTTTGCCAAAGCGGAACCAAGTGCCCCAGCAGATACAAAGCATGATGCTGTAGAGCTTGATCCAAATGAAAAGATCAAAGTTCCTAGTGCAAGTCCAGTGATAGGCGCAAACTGCGGGCAGAGCACCAAAAATTGTCCATAAAACCGCAGGCCGGCATTTGCCCAGTATCAATTGAGCCACGTAGTAAAAAATAGTCAGGGCAACGATGGTGCATAGGGTTTCCATGGCACAGGCTTCCGCTTTGAAACAGCCTGCCAAAGCTTGTCACGGTTGACTGAAAGGCATTTGGCGATGCTGTAACAAGCGAATCAGCCGCGGAAGTGTTACCGAGAAAGTGTTCGACTCTGGGGCCGTCACAATCGTTACAAGCGTCATCAATCGTCATAAATTGAGAAAACTGGCAGATCGGACGTTTCCAAGCGGCTCAACGGTCGTGGATTGTCCTAGGGTTAAGCGGATCTTCGTTTATTTCCCAAGGTGTCATCAGGACCATGAACAATCGCTGCCCCAATTCGATTGCTGTGTTAGCCCTGCTGGTGTGCACAATTGCACAAGCTCAGCAGCCGCCTGCTACATCACAGCGCCCAAAACCGCAAGCACAAGGTGTGCTGGCTCCGTGGAAAGTCTGTAAAGTGGCCTTCGCGGAAAGCGGCCTAGTTCAAGAAATCTTCGTCGCTCCCGGAGCGATGGTGCAAGCCGGTCAAAAACTGGCCAGCCTGGATACAGACCAACAGCAATTGTTAGTAAAGATGGCAACCATTCAGTCGGAAGCGACTGGTAAGGTCGATAGTGCGCGAGCTGAGGTTGAGCTGAATCGCCGCAAATTGGCCGCCGTCGAACAAGGTCGCAAGAACAACTTTACGACTCAGACCGAGCTCGAGCGAATTCAAGTCGAGCTCAAAATTGCTGAAGGCAAACTGGCTAGCGAGCTAGATCAATGTCAAGTTGAACAACTGAACCTCAAGAAGCTTCAAACGCAACTACATCAACGCACTGCCTATGCTCCATTTTCGGGGACTGTGGTGCGGATGTTCAAAGAGGTCGGTGAATTCATCGCTCCTACCTCGCCTGAAGTTATGGAAGTTGTGGATACATCGAAGCTTCGAGCCACGTTCTTCTTGTCAGCAGATGAAGTTCGTAGCCTGAACGCGGCTGGCAACAAGGCTGCGGTCGAGATTGACCATAACATTCTGCCTGCCGAGCTGGAATATGTAGCACCCGTCGCGGACGGTGAAAGCGGTCTGATTGAAGTGCGACTTTTGATCGCCAACCCGAAACGGCTGGTCATTAGTTCAAGCTGTACGCTTGCAACTATTGCACCTGTTGATTCGAACAAACTCTAAGACCACGCCTCTTAAGACTGCGAGAATGCTGTGCCCACTTCGATGGTTCCGACAAGCTCTGGCTCACCAAGCCAAGCATTGAGCGGCGCGCCTTTGCCAAGCTCGTTTGGTGATGGTTTCGTTGTTAGTCCGAGTTCGTTCGGCTCGGAAAAGCTCTTAGATCAAGTAGACGAGCGACTTAGCGAATTGGTCGCTGATTGCCAGTTCGACCCTAACACCTCAAAAACTACTAGCACAACTACAACCAAACCAACCACTGCCAGCTCAGCGACTTACAGTCCCGCTTCTGTGGCCTCAGCCGTTACGAGTTCTGCTCCATCGGCGACTGCTGATTCTGTCTCGGCACCTTATCGGTTGATCGATTGGAACAGTTTCGCGCCCGATGGTACAGTTGCATCGCTGCATCAAGTTCTTTTGCATCTTGGACAAGTTGCAGGCGTTCAGTTGTGGGGTGGCGTTAGCGACAATGGCAGTTGGATATTTGCTTCGTCACAGCCTCAAAGCCATCGCGAAGAGCAATTGTCTGCGGCGCTACGAGCGGCCATTATTGAAGCCTCCAGTGTCACCACCGCGTGCCTCTTTGCATTCGAAGATCAACAGTCGTCGATGTTGTTGCAGTCGGTCCGCAATGAACGATCCGCAGAGATCGTCCTGTCGTTTGGTATTCCATGCAAGACAGTCGAATTTGGGTTGTTGTTTGTCGTTGAGCAAAAGACATCGTCGCTCAGTCAGGATCGAATCTCCAAACTGATCCAGCAAATCCGCAAAGAGATGGCGGTTTGGATCGAACTGTGGTATCTGTGCTGGTTAGGCGCGAAGTCCAATTCATGGTACGCGCGATGTAGAAAACTGTACAAGAGCCGTCGTACTTGGATGTTGGCTGCTGCTGTATGCCTTGGTGCTATGGCAGTACCCGTTCCCTATTGGCCGCAGCGCGACTGCATTGTCGAACCCGCATCGCGAAGATTCCTTACAAGTCCCGTCGCTGGTCGTGTGATCGAGGCTCAAGTGCGTCCTGGTGATGTCGTTGAGTCTGGTCAGTTGTTGGCCAGAATCGACGATCAACAGTTGCGATGGGAGCTAGCGAACGTCGAAGCTGATTACCAAAAGGCTAGCAAGAAGCACGATTCGGCTCTAGCTTCGCGATCTGGCGGCGACTTGCGGATGGCTCAGCTCGAGCGCGAGCAATTTGCAATTCAGATTGAACTCTTGCAGAGCAAACTTCAGCAACTGGAGATTCGTAGTCCCATCGCTGGCGTGGTTGTCGACGGGGACTGGGTTCCCACATCGGGTTCGACGGTCGAGCGAGCTGACACGCTGTTTGAGATCGCTCCATTGGATTCAATGCGAGTCCGTACACTGCTTTCTACAGAAGACCTTGGTCGCATCGCTACCGGAACGCCACTTACGATTCGCGTTGATTCAGCTCAAGGGAAAAAGTGGACAGGCAAAGTCGAGCGAATTGACCCTCGCGGACGTCTTGAGGGATCTGAAGTCGTGTTTGAAGCCGAGACCTTTGTCGAGAATGACCAAAACGCTCTACGACCCGGGATGCGCGGGTCGACGAGGTTGACGTCAGATTGGCATAGCATTGGCTGGATGATTTTCTATCGGCCTTATACTTGGCTGATGAAGAAGTTCGCTTGGTAAAAGGCATTGATCCATGAATCCAGGCGGCACGATAAAGCTACCCAAACTGAGACTTGACCTTCAGTACTCGATTCACCATCAAGGTGATGATCGATGGTACTGCGTTCAAGATCCGCTCAACGGCCAGTTCTTTCGACTTGGCC
This sequence comes from Planctomycetota bacterium, assembly GCA_963204965.1. Classification (GTDB taxonomy): domain Bacteria; phylum Planctomycetota; class Planctomycetia; order Pirellulales; family Pirellulaceae; genus Aureliella. The sequence goes on from CAUJKA010000106.1 coordinate 10,392, forward strand.
CTCGCGAATACGCTTTGGCAAGTCTATTTCATGATGAAATCTCGCCAGACGATTTGATTCAACAGATAGCCCTTGATCCAGCGCTGACCAAGCAACTTGGGCGACCAGTCACCTCAGGCGAACTCATGCAGTTAGCCGCGTGGTTGGTTCGTTCTGGGCTTTGTCAAACCAATCAAGCCGCGCGAGCTTCATCGCCCTATCGCAAGTGGGTCCTCAATCCTCTGTCGATGCGGATTCCTCTTGTCCCTGGGCACTATATCGAACAAGCATGCAAATGGATCGCTCCACGAATCAATTGGTTCACCTGCGTAGCGATTGTTGCAATGTACTGCGTGGCGTTATTCTTCGCGTTGGCGAATTGGAAGCTGTTTTCCGAAGCTTCCAGCCGACTATTCGTATCTGACAGTCATCTTTGGTGGATGGCCGCTTGGCTGATCCTGAAGATTGCTCACGAGTTGGGGCATGCTGTTGTAGCAGTTCGCGTTGGTAGCCACATTCGGGCTGCTGGCTTCAATGTCTACTTTTTTGCACCGATTCCATATGTCGACGTGTCGGATTTGTGGACGATTCCGAATCGATGGCAACGCATCGCATGTTCGGCAGCGGGAATTTTGACAGAACTTGCCATTGCTTCGATCGCAATCTTCATCGCAGTCTTCAGCCAGTCCGAGTCGATTCAATATCTGTGTTGTGCGATCGCAGTGACGGGTACGGTCACGACTCTCGCCTTTAATGCCAACCCGCTGATGCGCTTCGACGGTTACTACATACTGTCAGACCTTTTGAATATTCCGAATCTGTGGACTCATTCGCAAACAGCTTTTAGCAACTGGGTTAAGCGGATACTGAATCCTTGGAAGTTTGCTGGGCAAGCTTTACCGTCGGTGGCTTATGCGACTTACGGAATGCTGAGCTTCTTCTACCGCTGGACCATGACCTTGACCATGGCGGCAACTGCGATTGTGGTATGGAAGTCGATTGGAGTGCTTATCGTCCTCTGGGCTGCTTACGCGATTTACATCGATCCATGGATCAAAGCAATCCGCCGAGAACGAGCGGCCAATGCAATGCGACCCGATCGCGAAACCAAATCCCGTGAACGAGTGTGGGGAGTTGCGGCTGTAGTCGGGCTGATTCTAGCTTTGACGGTGATTCCATCTCCAATTCAACCCTCGGCGCCAGGAGTGGTTACCTTTTACGAACCTGTGCAAGTCAATGCCGAGAGCCAAGGCATCCTGGAACAGGTTTCGGTTCGTGTGGGTGAAAGGGTTCAGGCTGGACAAGTAATCGCCGTGCTTCGAGATCAAGATTTGCAAGTCGAACTGCAAACCAAACGATTGGAGGCACAGTCTGTTCAGGAATCGATGCGAGCTCAACAGGCTCGAGGCAACCTAGCCGAGTTGCAGTCCGCCGAGGCTCGACTGGAATCGCTCACGTCGCAACTCATGCAAGTTGAAACACGCTTAAGTCGGCTGACGATCACCGTGCCTCAAGATGGCATCGTCGTTCAGTTGTCTGTCGACCATAGTTTGGGACAAAAGATCGGGGTAGGTGCACCGATTTGTATGATCGCCACGAGTGATGGACTGGAGGCCAAGATTTCGGCCTCACAGCGCGACCTGGAGGCGTTCCGGCAAGCGGTTGGACAGTCTGTAACAGTGAACGTCGTCGGAGCCAGTAAACGGCTCGGTACCATTGAAAAGGTGGAGCTCAAGGGCAGTGCCTATCTGAGCGATCCGCTCTTGGCTGGAGTCTACAACGGACCGATCCCGGTCGAAATGTCGGGCGAGAATAAGGGTGATGGAAAGCAGTGGAAACTGCTTTCGCCACGATTTGACGTCCATGTGCGGCTTCCGGAATCGGAGGGGTACGTCCCTGGTCAGATGGTCTGGGCGCGAGTTCCTGGGGATTCCTCCAGCATTGCGGGGGTGATCGGACTATGGCTAAAGTCCAAGTGGGATAGCTTGAAACATCAACTTGAGGGGTAATTCTTCTCAATTTTCGCATGCAGACTTGTCGAAAAGCGGTTGCCGAGCGTATAAATTAGGTTGTCAGGTTCACAAATCAAATCCTTGCGGCGACGGCTAAACACAACCGGATTCGCAGGGTTCCCGATGGGAATTAGCAATAGACGAGAGGATCAATCCAAATGGCAGTAAACCTAACCGAAACCGCAGCCAAGCAAGTTATGAAGTTCCGCGACGAGCACCAACTGGGTGAAGACATGTTCTTCCGAGTTGGAATTTCTGGTGGTGGTTGCAGCGGATTCAACTACTCGTTGACCTTTGACGACAAGTTTGACACCGCTAGCGACAGCCGCTATGACCTTCACGGCGTTGCCGTGGTTGTCGACAAGAAGAGCGCACTTTACCTAGATGGCGTAACCATCGACTGGCACCAAAGCTTGGAAAAGCAAGGATTCACGTTCGATAACCCGAACGCCGTCAAGACCTGCGGATGCGGTAGCTCGTTCTCCGCTTAGTTTCGTTCGCGCAGCTTTCGAAGCTCAAAACAATTCATCATCAGCCAAGGACTGTAGAGTTCTTGGCTGATTTCGTTTATTGGGTTCCCACCCCGAAGCATTAGTTTTGAAGTTGCGCTGCTTCTGGGATTTCGGGCCGAAGGCCCAGCGATTTACATAGCCCAGCCCATCGGGCTGGGTTGTGAAGCTTGAGTAGGATAAGGGCCAACGGCCCGACGGTTTGCACGCAAACCGTCGGGCCGTTGGCCCTTATCTTTATCATTGGAATGAAGACCCAGCCCTATAGGCCCTATAGGCTGGGCTAGGTAAACGGACGGAGCTTCGCCCCTAAAACCAACTGCGCACCATCAAACGAGCGCCTGCGGTTCAAATCACCTACTGTCTGATGATTCCCACTGGGGCTACAATGCGGACATAACTCTCGCACCCAAAACCCAGTCAATCTCACTACAGGCCCGCTCAAAAAACGTCGCCTGAGGCCGATTCGACCGTGGTTGTGCGAGCTCTTTGTCTTTAGCCAGTCTTGGGCACAAGAATCTCGTAGCTGATAGGACCCAACTTTGACTCAGCGAATTACGATCATCGGAATTGGCGACGATGGATTCGATGGCTTAACGCGCCAAGCACTCGACATGATCCAGCAAGCCGGAACCCTGTTTGGACCAGCGAATCTCATCAACAAACTTCCCGCTGGCAATTTTCAAACGGTAGTCCTTTCTGCCGATCTCGATCAAGCGGCTCGCAGCATTGCTTCGGCAACGCAAGGTCCGCTGGTCATGCTGGCCAGCGGCGATCCTTTGTTTTACGGAGTGACTCGGTACCTTTGTGATCGGCTGGGCAAGGACCGCTTCGAAGTGATTCCGCACGTCAGCAGCATGCAACTTGCATTTGCTCGTGTTAAGGAAAGCTGGGACGAGGCGTACTTGTCGAATCTTGCCTCGCAAAGTCAGACACATGTGATCAGTCGTATTCGCGGGGCGCAGAAAGTCGGCCTGTTCACGACTGAACAATCGCCGCCTGACGTAATCGCACAAGCCTTACTCGATCAAGGCGTTGACTATTTTACCGTCTATGTTTGCGAGAATTTGGGGAGCCCTGACGAACGGGTTACGCGAGGATCGATTGCCGAAATTGCCAAGCAGCGATTTTCGAACTTGAACGTCATGATCCTCATTCGCTTGCCCGACGTTCCCGACCGACCGACCCGATTGCAGGGTAAAAGACTGTTTGGAAATCCTGACGAGTGCTTCCTACAGAGTCGACCTAAACGAGGCTTGTTGACTCAATCCGAAGTGCGAGTCATCGCGCTTGCCCAGATGGATCTGGGCCCCAGCAGTATCGTTTGGGACGTTGGCGCAGGAAGTGGATCGGTGGCGATCGAGTCGGCGTTGATTGCCTCTGAGGGGCAAGTATTTGCGATCGAAATGGACCCGGAAGATTACAACTTGATGGTGCAAAACTCGCGGACCTTTGGCACCACGAATTTGACTCCTGTCTTGGGTGAAGCTCCGGACGCTTGGCGAGAATTGCCCGACCCCAATGCAATCTTCATTGGAGGAACGGGGCGTGCCGTGGTTCAATTGATCGAAGCCGCTTGGGCTCGTTTGCGAAGTGGTGGACGTTTAGTCGTGCATGTCTCCAGCCTTTCCAACGTCACGTTTGCCGAGTCTTCAATCCGATCGTTGGGACAGATTCCTGAGGTGTTGATGATCAATCTAGCCAGGAGTCAGGAGCAGATGGAAACGTTGCGGTTGGAAGCCGTGAGTCCAACATTCCTCGTGTCAGCGATTAAACCATGAGCGAAGATAACTATGATGTCGTAGCTGTTGGTGCACATCCCGATGATCTTGAGATTGCTTGTGGAGCAACGTTAGCCAAGTTGGCAAGTCAAGGTTATCGAGTAGGCATCATCGATTTGACCGATGGCGAGCCCACGCCACGTTGCGATGATCCGGCGATTCGTCGCGCAGAGGCTCAAGCTGCTGCGGATGTATTGGGCGTTTCGCGAAAGATCTTGGACTTGCCCAATCGACGGTTGTTCGACTGTTTTGAATCGCGAGTCGCACTGGCCATCGAGTTTCGTAGAATGCGACCGCGGTTGGTGATTGGCTTTGGTCAGAAGACTCCCATGGCATCGCCGGATCACTATCAAGCGATGCTGATTACCGATGCCGCAGTGTTTTATTCGCGACTTACCAAGTGGGACGACAAGTTTGAGTCGCTTCCACCGCACGTCATCTCTGCGCAGATTTACTTTCACCTTGGTCACCAAAGCGTTCCACAGGCCGAGTTTGGAACCAATGTCACGGTCGATGTTTCATCTTTTATGCAGAAGAAAATTGAATCGATTCTCTGCTACAAGACTCAGTTTCCCCCAGAAAAACGCGGAATCATCCAACGCGTCGAAGGTCAAGCAACGGCAGCAGGAGCGGCTGCGGGGTTCGCGGCCGGCGAAATCTTTTCAACGACTCGATCGCTCGGCTGCCAAGACTTGCTCAAGACCGTCCTGCCCGAGAATTTGTCCGCCAACTAAACACTTATGCGACTACCTCCGCTGATACGACCTCACGTTTACGCACACCCAACGCTAGACACGGCGATTTGGTTTCTCCACTTACGCTGGCTGGCTGTTATCGGTCAGTTGTTGGCGATCATCGTTGTTAACTTTGGCCTGCGTGTGAACTTGCCTTTACGCGAAATCTTCTCGCTGATTGGAGTGACTGCAGTTTCCAATCTAGCCTATTGGATCTGGCTTGCGAGACTGCATCGAAGGGGGTTGCAAGCCGCCGAGCGATTGCCGGGAGATCAGGTAGTCTCGTCATTGATGTTAGTTGACGTCCTGTCACTAACGGGGCTGCTGTATTTGACAGCCGGAATCGCCAATCCATTTTGGTTATTCTACTTCGTCAACATTGCCATGGCGGCCGCTATCGTTACTCCCGCGTGGGCTTGGACCTTGTGGGCATGCACGGTCGGTTGTGTGATCTTGTTGCTCAAGGTCAAGACACAGCCGATGAGCGTCCTGAGTGCGTTGCATCAAGACTTGACCGACTCGCAAGGTTGGACGACGCCGCAGTTGGGTTACTTGGTGTCGTTCGTTACCTGCAGCGCGATTATCACCTACTTTACAACGGTGTTGACTGGCGAGCTGCGACAACGCGAGCACGCGATCAAGGAAGCCGAAGAGGCTAAATCTCGCAATCGCCAGCTTGAGTCCTTGGCGACGTTGGCAGCCGGAGCCGCTCATGAATTAGCTTCACCGATGAGTACGATTGCCGTAGTGAGCAAGGAGCTTGGTCGTGCGCTTGAGAAGCAGGCGGCGCCTGAATCGGTGCTTCGCGATGTGGGGTTAATTCGTTCGGAGCTCAACCGTTGCCGCGAGATCTTGGATCGGATGACGACTGCGACGGGCGATGCTGCTGGCGAAAAACTGCTCGCCATCACTTTGGACGAGTTCATCCAGGAGACGCTGCTGGGGGTTCGAGAAGCTTGTCGCGTTGAAGTGGTGACCGCACCTGATTCCATCGCAACTTCGCGAAATCTACTGCCGGTACAAGCCGCCGCGCAGGCGTTGCGAAACTTGGTGCAAAACGCGTTGGATGCAAGTCCAGCCGATTCCAAGGTAACGATCCGTACGAAGGCCACCGACAATCAGTGGAGCGTTGACGTGCAGGACCAGGGAGAAGGCATGCCCGCGGAAGTGCTCGAGCGGATTGGCGAGCCGTTTTTTACGACCAAGGAACCTGGAAAAGGGATGGGTTTGGGGGTTTACCTGGCCAGCAACGTCATGCGTCGATTGGGAGGGTCGTTGAAATTTGTTAGTCAGCCCGGCCAAGGGACAGTGGCCCAGGTGCGTTTGCCCCTTGTTCGTTGAGCGACTAAATTAGAGCTTATTCTGCATTTTGAAAGCCAGTCAGCATGTCCGAAGACGCCTTACCGCAAGCCAAAAGTATCCTGTTAGTCGACGACAACATCGTACTAAGAGACCGTCTGGCACTCGCCTTTCAAGAACGAGGCTATGACGTAGTGGTTGCGGGCGGCTACGACGAAGCGGTGGCGGTGTTCACCAAACACCCTACATCGCTTGCAGTTTTGGACCTTCGAATGCCTGGAAAGCCCGGGCTGGTACTGCTTCAGACTCTCCAGCAAATCTCGCCTGAGACCAAGTTTCTGATACTTTCGGGCTTTGGATCGATCGCGACTGCCATTGACGCAATTCGCCTGGGAGCAACGAATTTCCTGCCTAAACCGGCTGACGCTGACGATATTCTGTTGGCGTTTGCTCGCGGAGACGGCGAAGTCGACATCCCCGAGGATGAAGACGCCATTCCCGTTCCCACGCTTGCACAGGCAGAGTGGGAACACATTCACCGGATCTTGGCGGATTGTGGCGGCAACATTTCCGAAGCCGCTCGACGACTGGGAATTCATCGTCGTTCTTTACAGCGGAAACTGCGAAAACGAGCACCCTAGTAGCAGGCACACTCCGTGTGCCGTCCGCTGCTCTCCGTCCGCTGCTCTCCGTCCGCTGCTCTCCGAATGGAGTCCGTCAAGAAGGACGTTGTGGCGGCAGAAATCTCTTAGCACCCCTGTGCTCTACCCTGACGGAAGCTCCCCGCATTTCCCGGCATCCAGGTTCAATTCTGTACCTACATGTCCGAAAGCAGTTCAGAGCGATTCGGCAAGGCTAAAAAGTGCCATTTTTGCAAGAAAAATCACAAAAAACTTGCTCCGAATTCGCTTCAATTTGGCCTGGGAAAGCTTCGTAGATGTGGCATACTATGTCCATATCATGAATCGGCTGGTTTCTGAGCAAAGATTGCCTACCGACCGATTTGTTCTCTTTAAATCGTGATAATGGCGGCTTCTCTACCATTGAGTCGTCGTCTACAAACTTGAGATCTAGTTGACTGGAGGATGCTTGTGTACAAAACTTTGGATACAAACCTATTGGAAATAACCGGCAGATCGACCGAAGTTATCGAATTAGCCCTTACCTACGGGTTTTCGGGCATTAATGTTGACATGGTCGACCTTTTCAAACGTAGTCAGCGAACTTCGTATGAGAGTTCGAGCCGTTTTTTGCTGAGTTCAAAACTGCGGGTAGCTAGCTTTGCTGCACCGATCTCTTTGGACGACGACGACACCGCTTTTGCCAACAACATGAGCACCCTGGCTCAACTGGCAGAGGTCGCAGGAAAGCTTCAATCTGGCTGTGCAGTACTGAACATTCCTACAGGTACTAACAGACTGCCTTACCACGAGTACTTCGAAGTCATTCGCAAGCGGATTGACCAAATTGCTGAAGTATTTGCCGCACACAATGTCAAGTTGGCGTTGCGATTTAGTGCGATTCCCGAAACCGAAGAGAAGCAGTTCAAGTTCGTGCGTGACGTCGAAGGCTTCGTTGCCCTAGTTCGTTCCTGCACATCTAAGAATGTTGGAATCGTCTTGGATACTTGGAATTGGCATTTGGGTCGTGGCAAGCCATCGCAGTTGGATGACATCGGCCTGGACCGCGTTGCCATGGTTTACATGTCGGACTGCAAAGAGGGCGTTGATCCCTCGGCGGCTACCTGTGAAGACCGCATTTTGCCTGGCGCCTCGGGGGTGATCGATAATGTCGCTTGGCTGACAAAGCTAAGTGGTAAAGACATTCCGGTTACGGCCTACGGAGTTGCCGCCAATGGAATTTCGACTCGTGATGCTTTCATTGCCCATGTGCAAGACACGATCGACGATGTCTTGGTAGCTGCTGGTGTACCTACCAACACACGAAAGCCCGAGACTTTTGTTGCCGCTGCTGCAGCTACACCTTATCGCGAGTAGATAGTGCGGCGCTAGTCGCCTTGAATTTCAATGCCTTTCATAACCCCGTAGTTTCCACTGCGGGGTTATTTTTTTGATAGCATTGACTTCAGTTTGCTTGCATTGATTCAGTAAGTTTGGCGATTCTCGCAGATACGCGCAAGTCAATCTTTTGCTTGCTTCCAACTGGGCCAATCTGGGTATTGTGGCCTCCGCCAACCTCCGATTTTTAGGATAAGCGGGCGATGTATGCCTGGGATTGTCCATGATGCCTTTGCATGCAGTGGAGCGGTCGTAGGAAACAATGGCGAGCGATCCAAGAATGAAACGATACTTTCATCGAAGTTTATCACTGGCCGCAATAGGTCTTGCGACTAGCCATGTCGTGGCTTGGGGCAATGATAACTTCATTCTGCAGCCGAAGATTCAATCGAACCAAGCTGCGTCGACAGGTACTGCGGCAGACGCTTCGACTCAATCGTTTAACGGCAAGCCGCAGGCGACTTCTCCTACGGTAACTCCTACTCCGGTGACGCCTGCCTCACAACAAACCGCTCAACCAGCACCGCAGAATCAAGCGATTCGATCGACAAACGTCGTAGCACAACCATCGTTGTTACAGCCACAGTCACCAAACGCAGCAGTAGTCGGTCAAGCAAATCAATCCAACTTCGCGCAGGCAATTGCAGAGACTCCTCCACAAACTTCGACAGTCGCGGCCAATGCAGGTCCCAGTTGGGTTAAGCGAAGTTCACGTGAACCAATCGTTGCTCAATCGAACACATCGCAATCGAACGCATGGCAACTTGCTACCAGACAAACCGGTCAACCTGCATCTGGGGTTAGTTCTTCCGCCCAGAATGCAGCGCAGCCGAATTGGAGTTCAACTCTGCCTCATTCAAATGCGAACGAACAGGGCTTCCGAGTTGTCCAATCAAGTCGATCTGACCAGCAAAGTATGGTTCAGCAGAGTCTAGTCCAGCAAAGTACCGCGCCTCAATCGATGGCATACCGAAACGAATCGAACTTCGCACAAGTCGAGCTGACGAACGCGGGGAGTTCGAGTAGGTACGTTCCTTCACTTGGATACGTCCCGCCAGCCGGCCCATCACAATCCGTCACAGCGCAAGCCGTCCCAGCACAACTCGACGACTCGCAATCCGACGCGTCACCTGGAGTCGCTGCACAGTTGGTTAGTACCGATAGAGAAACCGGATCCAATACCGAAGGCAAGATGCACTTAGCCTCTCGATTGTCGAAAAGCATCATTGGCGAACCCGCGGAAAAGAAGTTCGTCCTCTCGGGAGGATCTTCGATGGTGGGGCCAGCCGCGGTTGGTCAACAACTATCGACGCTGTTGGCAAACAGTGAGCAGTTGAGTCGACGGGGGCTATTTTTGTCGGCGCGAGAAGAGGCTGACATGGCCCAGCTTCGTTTGGCCCGCTTCCTGGACTCGCTTAGCAACAACTATCGTAGTGAACCAGCCTTGAAAGCGGCAAAAACAGCTCTCCGCGAGGCGGCGGACTTTTCCCAAAGTCGAACTGCTGAGATTCTGCCCGAGCTGATCAACTCGCATGAAACACCCGTGCTCAAGAGCGTTGAAATAGCGAGAACTCCACCGACGACGCTCGCTCAGTCATACTACCAATACGCTGAAAATCAACTGATCGAAGGAGCGCAGCAGCATCCTTGGTTTAGCGATATCTACTATACGATTGGAAGAACCTACCAAGCCGAAGCAGACTCGACCTCAACTGCCGATCGAGATTTACTGCGCGCGCAAGCGATTGTTTACTACCGAGCTGCCGTGACGATTCGTCCGAGCAATTCTTTGGCAACCAATCAACTAGGCTTTGTGCTCTTGCAACTCGATCGCCCGAAAGAGGCACAGGTTTCGCTTGTGGCCAGCGTTGACAGTCGGTTGGAGATTCCTGCCTTGCAAAATCTGGTCGAAGCCAGTCGTAGGCTGGGGGATCAAGCGATGCAGCAGTGGGCAATGAACGCGATTAGCCAATTGCAAAGACAGATTCCGCCCGCGTTACCAAACTCACCAGAGATACTGGAGGTTGATAACAACACGTTCCGGTCGACGACGCCCGTTGTTCCCACTTCAGGTGGCCCTGCACCTTTGACCGCCAACTCGGCCAATTCTGGTGCGAATTCCGCATCGATGGTGCGATAAAATGGTCCGCATTAGATTGCTCAATCAAAAGATGAATTGGATCAACATGAACAGTATTAGGCCTTCACGCCAACGCAACGCAGCGAGTCTTCGCGCGGTGAGTGTTTGCGTGCTGGGCATGCTGTATGCGATCAACCCGCCTGCAATTCTGGCTCAGCAACAGCAGCAACAGCAGCAACAGTCGCATCCGTCAATACAGATGTATCAGCCACAGCCCACGCAAATGCAGGCGCCATTGCAGATACAGCCACACGTGCAAATGCAGGCTCCAGTGCAGACGCAAATTCAGGCACAACCGCAAGTGCAGACGATGATGAGCGGTAATGTGCAGGTGATCGAACTTGGGCCAAACTACTTTACACAACCAAGTTGCAATTCAGGATCGTGCGCGACGGAAGGCTGTGCGGGTGGTGTTTGTGGTTACTCCGCAGATAATCCGCCAATGCAGCCCAGCGTTGCCAAGAGTCGATGTCAGCCGTGCATTCGCGCCGTCGATTGCGCAGATAACTGTGGTGGACATCAAACATGGCGTGACATGCACGCATACAATTTTCAGCCGCTGGGGCATGGGCAATTCCAAGGTCCAGTTCGCGTTCCCGTCAATCGAGAGTATCGCGTTCGTCGCGGCGACAAGATACAGTTCACCTATTCGAAGTTTCGCGATATTCCGACTCCAAACGAATATGTTTTGGGGATTGGTGATGAACTACAGATTACTTCCGAATCGGATGATAAGCTGAAAGTTGGCGATCTCTTAACCGGTCGCGGCGCTGCGATCATTACCGATGGAACGATTTGGTTACCACTAGTTGGTCCCGTCAAAGCGGCGGGGCTAACGATTGAACAACTCCGACGCAATGTGGAATTGGCGTACGAAAAATACATCAACGATCCGGCGATCAGCATTCAGCCTATCAAGATCAACACACGAGCCGATGATATCCTCGAACCGATCGATGCTCGACAAGGCGTTACCGGTGGACGTGCTCAGATCCTGACCGTCTTGGACGATGGCACCGTGCGAATGAACCGCTTGGGACCCGTGTGCGTTCAAGGGTTAACGCTGGATCAGATCAAGCGTGAAGTGAACTTGCGCTATCGTGATTTAACGTCGGGAATCTATATCGAACCAACGGTCTTTGAAACGGCGCCGCACTTCGTTTATGTCTATGGGCAAGTGGCGCAGTCCAATCGCTATCAGTTGACAGGGCCGACCACAGTCACTCAGGCTCTAGCGCTTGCCGGAGGGGTGCTCACTCGCGGAAACGCTCGCGAGATTGTGATCTTCCGACGCGCCGAAGATTGGCGATACATCGCTACTCGCGTTGATCTCAAAGGCTTGCACTTGGGTAAGGTACCAACAGCAGCGGACGAGATCGAAGTATCGGACAGTGACTTAATTATCGTCCCTGCAACACCCATCGCGAGATTTAACGACTTTGTTGAGCAAGTCTTCCAAAAGGGTGCTTATGGCATCTTCCCGTTGGCTCAAGTTGGTTCTGGCTTTAATGCTTCAACTGCGGTTGTTCGGTAGTTGAAGTTGCACCACAGGTATCGCGGCCTTGGGATTGAGACTTCCTGAGCGTTGGCCGGCTAAGTCGACCGTGACATGCTTAAAGCCTAGTTGACGGAATCTCGCGACTAGATCGTGAGCTCGGTCAGCTTCGAAGAGCTTTGAAATCTCATTCGCCGCAACTTCGATACGAGCCAGTTCGTCATGATGGACTCGGACACGACAATCGCGGATGTTCAACGATTGTTTGAGGTAAGACTCGGCCGCTTCCACGCGTGCAAGTCGTTCCTCGGTGACTTCGACACCATAAGCAATTCGCGAAGCCAAGCAGGGGCTGGCAGGTTTGTCTGCGATATGCAAGTTCCAAAGCGACGCCAACTGGCGAACTTGCTCTTTGCCGATTTGCAGTTCGGCCAGCGGCGCGCGCACGTTTGCATTGCGGGCAGCTTCCAATCCTGGCCGATAATCGCTTAGGTCATCGAAGTTGGTGCCTGTGATGATGATGGCCTGCGGAAAACGCGTCGCAAGGGCAGTGAAGAGGTGGCTCTTGCAGTGAAAGCATCGACGCAGGTCGTTGCGTTGGTATTCCGGGCTGAGATGTTCTTCGGGTTCAATCCAGAAGTGCTGGATGTCAAGCGTTTCAGCGACCGTCTGAGCATCGCGACGCTCTTGCTGGCTAGTTGCTGGACCGACGCCAGTAGCGGTGAAGACATTTGCCGCTGAGAGTTTGCCAGCGCAGGCTACGGTCGCGCTATCCACTCCACCGCTTAACGCCACTACGTAGTTTTGATCGGGCTGGAACCAATGAACTAGCGTATCCGCAAGAGGTTCAATCTTTGAAAGGCTTGAGTCCATCAGCGAATCGCGTCCATAGTGCGGGAGAGTTAGACCAAGAGTTCTACTCGCCCAAATCCTGTTCCTGCTCCATCGGTTCCATGATCTTAGTGTTGCGTTCAACGCCAACGACGATGGTACGTTGATGGCTACCGTCTCGCGCCACGGCGACGGCAGGAATCACTTGTCTGCGATCAGGGAAAGGCAGTCGGACGACGAATGTGCCGTCGGGACGTAATGCTACTGGTTCTTCGTTAAGCGTCAAATAGGCATCGGCAGAAGTCGATCCGTAAACAACAAGCTCAACGTCCATATCGAAATGGAATCCACCACGGCGTTGGTACATGGCGTCTGCTGCCGCGCCCAGTCGAGCTAGCGTCGGAGCGCCCAGGGAACGATTGAGTCGCTCTTCGAGAATCTCTTGAAGCTCGCCTGTTTCTCGTTCGCTGTCATACCCGCCGCTCATCGCAAAAATGCGTTCGCCTTCAGGTCCAAGGTCGGTCCAGTGCTGGTCGATTGCTTCGTTCGAACCTGCGGCTGGAGTGTGAACGATATTGCTGAGCGCGATCACGTGATAACGGCCGTTGCTACCTAGATAGCCGACGCTCACGCGGAAGTTTGCTGGTTCGCCAGTCCAGGGGATGTACCAGTTGCGAACTCCACCGCGAATTTCAATTTCCGTTTGTACGGTCTCGGAAACCGAAGTCGCTTGGCTGTCTTCGATGCGAATCAATCGCAGTACCGGCTTGGCACCGTACCATTGTTCTGCCAGAGCTGCTTGGGAACGCTCGATAGCGCCACGAGTAATATCCCATGTTGCATGCAGCCAGAACGGGTCGCGGACGAAAATCGCAATGCGATCCTTCTGTGGTTCTTTGTCGAAAATTGGATCGGTCGCACCAGGTGGCTTGATCATGCGTTGGCGGAAGCTGATGTCTTTCGTTGCTTCCTTCTGCAATTGCATTTCGCGGATCTTCTTCAGCACCTTTGGGTTCGTGGCCGGAACCAGTTCTTTCTTTTTCTCAACAACCTCAGCGGCCTTTTTCACTGGGACCGGTTTAGCTGGAGTCGCTTTGGCTACAGCGGTCTTTTCCAAAACTGGCTTTGTTACCGGTGCCTTGAAAGCGGTCGGCGTCTTTAAAGCGGTCGGAGCCTTAAGTGTCGTTGGAGCCTTGGTTGGAGCCAGCTTAGGTTTTTCTGCGGCTATGCGTGATGGCTTCTCAGCGGGCGTCGTAGTCTTCTTGTTTGGAGCAACAGCTACGGCAGCGATCTTGGATGAGCTGACTTTGGCCGGGCTGACTTTGGACTGGCTGCTAACTTTTACTGGGGAGCTCGTTTTGACTGTTGTGGCGGGCTTATTGGTGGTCGGAGGTTTTTTCTTGTTGACTCCCGTAGCAGTTTTCGCGGAACTTACTTTTGCAGATCCAGCTTTAGCGACCACGGGTTTTTCGACTTTTTTATTAGATTTTTTGGTAGCGACTTCGGGCTTGGCTTTGGCTGTAGTCTTAGTTGCCACAGCAGGTGTTTTCTTGGCGGCCGAGTTCGGCTTTCCGTTCTTCGTCGAGCGAGAAATTGCTTGAACTAGTTGGTCTTTGCTCAATCCGGCAATCTGGATGCCAAGTCGCTTAGCAACAGCCGCGAGTTCAGTCTTAGACTGGTTTTGAAGATTGCCTGTAGTAATCAAGATTCAAGTCCCCTGGGAGGGTATACGTGTCGACCTGTAGAATTTGTTCGAAGGTGTCGCTAAGCTGACTCCGAGTAGGAAGGCGAGATTTCGGCAAATTCTGGGCGTAGGCGACGCGATTGAGTTAACTGGAAGACCTACCGCTAATAAGGGCCAAATGACCAATACATAGTATGCAAGGGAATTCGAAATTTACTAGATTGAACTGAATTGAAACTCTCTAGATCGCATTTTTGCTTGATTTTGTTTGAGTTATGGCTCTGGTGACGGCCTTTAGTGGGTCGTTAACTTCCCTTGCGCGTTTAGTTGTTTTGGTGCAAACGACCCCTTCTTAGTGGCTTGCCGAGGAAAATCCGTATGGGATCTCTCAATTCTGAAAACTCGCCAAGTCCAAGCGAGACAGTGTGGCAATTGGCCTCGCAGTGGATCGCTCGCACCTTGGCCGTGAGTTTGATCATGGTTGGGCCAGGACTGCTGGGAGCGATGGCTGATAAGAAGCTCGGAACTGGATTTCTGTCCCCGCTTGGATTCGCTCTGGGGTTGGTCGTCGGCACCATCGGTTTAGTTGTACTGGCCAAGCGGTTGACACCGCCTGCCGCAGGTAAGCCGTTGCCATTCGAAGGCGATGATCGCGACGACAATGAGCAATCTGAGCATCCTTCTCCAAAAGATTGACGCTCGAAACAAGCGCTATATGTTGCTCGCTCTTTCTCGTCTCACCTCAAGTCATTGACCTTTGCCAACAGAGAATTTGACTCATGCAAAATAAGACTAGCGGGTCCTTAATTCTGCGTAGGGTGTTGAGTGAAGCTTCGTTGCTTGTTGCAGTCTGTTTTTTGTCCTCGTTAGCGGGTGGATTTGTTGCGACATATGGTCGCAGTGATGTGTCACTAGCCGTACCTGTGGCCCTCGCGGCGCTTGCCGGATGTATGACCATCCTGCCTTCAGTTGTCTTGCGAAACCTAATAATAGGCAAGGGTTTTCGACATCTGATGGCGATAATCTGGAGGCTCCCGATCTCCTTCGCGATGTTGGCGTTGTTGATGAACAATCCCACCGAGCAAAGAAAGTGCTTAGTGATAGCGTTTATGACCTGTTATTTCGTAACGCTGACACTAGAATCTTGGCTTCAGATTCGGCAGGCAAACACAAAGTAACTTTTCCGAATCGCTTTTCGACGTTTGCCGCCATACGTTTTCACCCCTTCCATCCCTTGCCCCGTCAAGCTTCGTCGTCCTATGGCTTCCGACATCCTACACATCAAGGACAGCTTTTACTTCGAAGTCCCGAAAGCTCTTTGGAGAAAGGACTACAAGTCCCCTCAAGAGTTTTATGATGCCTATGGTCCTTGGGTCATTCGCAATCATGAGGGATATCAGGAGTGGGAAGCTAAGCAGATCATCGAAGAGCTCAAGCCTCTGGTTAAAGATCAGAAGAAGCTTGATGGTGCCATCGACCAGTGGAAGCACTGGCAGCACGAGAAGCACTCCCGTGCAGGTCGCCCATTCGACCAGTTCTTAGCTGACGAAATGGAATCGCTGCAAAGCCGTTCGTCTAAGTGGGCGAAGAACAAAGAGGGCTTGGAAGATCCAACGTTGGCCTATCTGAGCAGCGAACAAGGTGCGTCGTATCCTTACGCTTGGATGTACGACGTCGTTCGCGATACCAAAACAAACACACAGTGGTTGGACATTCGCAAGAAGTACGATTCAAGTCCAGCGACTGAAGAGTATCTCAAGACTCCGAATCTCAGTTGGACTAAGGCCGAGGTTGATGGCTACAACAAGTCGCTCAGCGGAAAGCTGTTCATTCCACAACCTTTCGGAACTTTGCGAAACGCTTACGAAGTTCAATCAGGCTTTGGCATCACTAAGTATATGGTGATCGAAGTTGTGGTTGCAGTAATCATGCTTTTGTTGTTCCGCTGGCTTGCCAAGAAGATCTCCTCAGGGAATTCTCCCAAGGGATATTTGTGGAACATGCTTGAGAGCATGGTGTTGTTCGTCCGAAATCGCGTGGTAGTGCCAGCGATGGGCGAACATGATGCAGATCACTACTTGCCGTTCATGTGGACGTTGTTCTTCTTCATTCTCGGTTGCAACCTCATGGGGATGATCCCGTGGGTGGGTGCTCCGACAAGCGTCTTTGCAATGACAGGTGCTCTGGCAGCTATCGTGCTGGGTATTGGGGTTGTTCAAGGCGTGCGAGCCTTCGGTGTGGCTGGATACTTGAAGAACCTGGCTCCATCACTTGGGTTGCCAATCTATTTGGGCATCTTTGTGGTACCTATGGTTTGGGTGATCGAAGCAATTTCCTTGCTCATCAAGCACGGCGTCTTAGCAGTGCGACTTTTGGCGAATATGGTCGCTGGTCACTTGGTCCTTTTAGGCTTCATGGGTATCGGCTTCAGCACTGAAGCTGCGACGATGAGCGATGGGACTTGGAGCGTGGCTGCAGTGATTGCCATCGTTGCATCGACTTTGCTCAGCTTCCTGGAGCTGTTTGTGGCGTTCCTTCAAGCTTACATTTTCACGTTCTTGGCTTCGTTGTTCATCTCGAGTGCGACACATCATCACTAACGATGTGAGCACGAGTTTGCCTACGAGCCTCGGTTTCAACTCCCCTCAACCTACTTAACTAAATAACTTTAGAAAGATTTTCACAGGAGATCTCAGGTGAAGAAATTTGCGATGACTTGCGTACGTGCACTGGGTTTGGCAGCTTTGATGGCGTTGCCCGCATCGGCCGCTGAAGTTACTTCGGTTGGCGTTACTAGTGCCGTTGGTGCTGGTTTGGCTGTAATCGGTGCTGGTCTAGGCATTGGCCTTTTGGCCAAGGGTGCTGTTGAATCGATCGGACGTCAGCCAGAAGCTGCGGGTGCGATTCAGACCAACATGATTATTGCTGCCGCTCTAATCGAAGGTTTGGCGTTTTTCGCTGTGTACGTTTGCATGTCACAGAACCCATTCGGCAACTAATTTTCGTAGCTGGGCATGTCAGGGCTTTGTTCATTATGTTGAAGCAATCACTACGACTGTGCTTACTTGTCTTGCTGGTCCTCGGTGGCAGTATGGCGACTCCCGCGCTAGCGAATCCTGCTCTGGCAGTATCGCCGCTGGATGAAGCACATGCACACGAAGCCGATCCGACTCATGCCAACATGACAGATGAAGCCGAGAGTCCTTCCGAGTTTCGTTCGGAAAAAGCTATCGCTACGCTGATTGTGTTCGGCTGTCTGATGGCAGGTCTGATCGGATTCGCTTGGAAGCCGATTCGAGAAGGCTTGGAGAAGCGTGAGAAGACGATCGCCAATAACCTGGCAAACGCTGAGAAGGCTTCGCAGGATGCTTTGGCTAAGTTGAAAGAGTACGAAGCCAAGTTGACTTCGGCCAACGCCGAGGCTCAGCAAATCCTTGCCGATGCGAGGAAAGATGCTGAAGCCACTGGTCAGCGATTGATCACAGCGGCTCAAGAAGAGGCTGGTCGTCAACGCGAACGTGCTCTTGCGGAGATTGAATCTGCGAAGTCCGTCGCGCTGAATGAGTTGGCTCAGAAGTCGACGGACGTAGCCATGTCTTTGGCTGGCCGAATTATCGGTCGTGAGGTCAAGGCTGCGGATCACAACAGCATGATTCAAGACATGCTGGCCAAGTTGCCAAGCAAGAATTAGTGTGCTCGAGTTCCTTCCACTGGTGTTGAAGCGATGAATCAACCTGAAGACAATTTGCACTCAACTGTTCTGGACAGCGATGCCCAGCAAGTGGGTGCTTTGTATGGCAAGGCCATCCTTGGCGCTGCCGGCAACGATGCAGACGAAATCGTTCTGCAATTGAACGCAATTGTCCAGCAATGTTTCGCTCAATATCCTGCGTTGGAACAACTCCTTGCTTCGCCTCGCGTTAGTCAGGTGGAGAAGGAATCGCTTATCGATCGCGTCTTCCGTGGCAAAATTCACGCAAAGCTTCTGAACTTTCTAAAGGTTCTATGTCGGCGAGGTCGTGTGGGTTGGTTGCGTGGGATTCAGGTCAGTGCCAATGCAATTCGCGATGAACAGTTGGGGCGCATTCGCGTCGTCGTGACTTCGGCTTATGCTCTGACAGGCGATCAACAAAAGTCGATTGCGGCAAAGCTAGGTCAGACTCTCGGCAAAGAGGTCGTCCTGGAAGAGAAGGTCGATCCTAGCTTGCTCGGTGGAATTCTGATTCGCGTGGGTGATCAAGTGTTCGATGGCAGTGTGCTCGGCAAGATGTCCGCGATTCGCAATGCGGTATCTGGCGGAATTCAAAAGTCGATTCGCGACAATTTCGCTTCATTGCTTTCGTAGTTTTAAAACAATCCAATACATTACAAACTTAACAACGTAGTTTTTCGAGGTTAGGCATGAAGTTCAATTCGGACGAAATCGCCTCAGTCATTCAAAAAGAGATCGAGTCTTTCGAAAGCCAAATGGACGTTCGTGAGGTCGGTACCGTGCTGGAAGTCAGCGACGGTATTGCTCGCGTGTACGGCCTTTCAGGTGTAATGGCGGGTGAGATGGTTCAGTTTCCATCCGGCGTCATTGGACTGGCTTTTAACCTGGAAGAAAATTCTGTCGGTATCATCATTCTCGGTGATTACCTGACGATCAGCGAGGGTGACGAGGTTAAGGCACTGGGCAAGCTGTTGAGCGTGCCAGTTGGGCCTGGTGTCATCGGTCGTGTTCTAGATCCACTCGGACGCCCGCTTGACGGTCGAGGTCCAGTTGAGTCGACCGAACAACGCCCCGTTGAAGTGATTGCCACCGGCGTTTCCGAGCGACAACCAGTTTCTGAGCCAATGCAAACCGGTATCAAAGCCGTGGATGCGATGACTCCAATCGGTCGTGGTCAGCGCGAGTTGATCATTGGTGACCGAAAGACTGGTAAGACTGCGGTTGCCATCGATACGATCATCAATCAAAAGGGCACTGGTGTTAAGTGCTTCTATGTGGCGGTCGGTCAAAAGGACTCGTCGGTTGCTCTGGTTGTTGAAGCTCTTCGTAAGCACGGCGCGATGGATTACACCACCGTGATCGTTTCTGGTGCAAGCTCCCCTGCTCCGCTGCAATACATCGCGCCTTACTCGGGTACCGCGATGGCCGAATACTTCATGTTCAATGGCGAGCATGCTTTGGTTGTCTATGATGACTTGAGCAAGCAAGCTACCGCCTACCGACAGTTGTCGTTGTTGATGCGACGTCCACCTGGGCGTGAAGCGTATCCCGGTGACGTGTTCTATTGCCACAGCCGTTTGCTAGAACGTTCCGCCAAGCTATCCGATGCTTTGGGTGGTGGTTCGCTGACAAGCTTGCCAATCATTGAAACTCAGGAAGGTGAAGTTTCGGCTTACATTCCTACCAACGTGATTTCGATTACTGACGGTCAGATCTACTTGCAACCTGACTTGTTCTTTAAGGGTATTCGTCCTGCGATGAACGTGGGTATTTCGGTTTCTCGCGTGGGTGGTGCGGCTCAGATTAAGGCGATGAAGAAGGTCGCGGGCGGTTTGCGTCTAGACTTGGCTTCGTTCCGTGAATTGGAAGCGTTCGCTCAGTTGGGTACGGACCTTGATCCAGTGACTCAAGGTCGCCTGGACCGTGGTTACCGAATGGTGGAACTGCTCAAGCAAACTCAGTACAAGCCGATGAGCGTTTACGAGCAAGTCGTCAGTATCTACGCGGCAACGCGTGGACACATGGACGATGTGCCTGTAGACAACATTTCCGACTTCGAGACTAAGTTGCTGGACTTCATGCGAGACCGACGTAGCGATGTGATGAACAAGCTGCGTGAGACTAATGATTTGACTTCAGAGGTTGAAGAAGGCATTAAGAGTGCCATCGCCGAGTTCAAGAAGGGCTACAAAGCCTAGTTTTACGGTCAGCATCCTACGAGCGGTAACCATTCATGGCCAATATTCGTGCACTCGACAAACGACGCAAGTCGGTTCGCAATATTCGCAAGATTACGCGAACGATGGAATTGATCGCAACTGCGCGGTTCAAGAAAGCCATGGACCGCGCCGCTGCTGCGAACGATTACACTCAGCGTATCACGCAAATTGTGACTGACTTGGCCAACGCCGGTCTCGAAGTTTCACACCCACTGCTGGCTGAACGGCCTGAAGTGAAAAAAGCGACTACCTTGGTGCTGACAAGCAATCGAGGTCTTTGCGGTGGTTACAACGGATCGGTGATTCGAGCATTCAACCAAACCCGAAGCGGCTTGGTCGAACTTGGCGCAGAGCCTTCCGTTGAAGTCAGTGGCAAACGCGGTATCACTGGTTTGAAGTTTCGTGGCGTCAAGATCGATCGCGAATACACCAACTTTGAAGATGAACCCAAGTTCGAAGACGTCGCGGTTATCGCTGATCGTTTGATGGACAAGTTCATCGCTGGTGAAATGGATCGCTTGAATGTGGTCTACACTCGCTTCACCAGTATTTCGCGACAAGTGGCAGTATGTGAGACCTTGTTGCCATTTGCTAAGCCTCAAGTTGCTGCAACTGCTGAGTCAACCGGAGCGATGAAGGCTGATTACGAATTCCTGCCTTCGGCAAGTTCGATCTTGGAAGAAGTTGTTCCGGCTAGCTTTAGAGTCAAGCTATTCAAGTGCTTCCTCGACGCGGCTGTAAGCGAACAGATCGCGCGAATGGTGGCGATGAAGAGTGCGACGGAAAACGCTGGAGGAATTATCAAGCGTCTGTCGATGACCTTCAACCGCGCTCGACAAGCCAAGATTACACAAGAAATCATGGAAATCATCGGTGGTGTGGAAGCTCTTGAAGGCTAACACAAAATCGATCAAGTTCCCCGTCCCGCAACTGCAGTCCCGCAAATGCGTGGCCGACATAAAAACAACATAGTTTCAAACAATCATCCATTAAGAAAATCCAGTTGAGGATTACCAATGGCAGCTACTAAGACCGGCGTCGGACGCATCACCCAAGTGATCGGATCGACATTTGATGCAGAGTTTCCACAGGACTCACTGCCGCCGATTTACAACGCAGTGAAAGTCACTAGCGATGAAAAAGGTATCAAGATCAATCTGACTGGTGAGATTCAGCAACACTTGGGCGGCAATCGTGTCCGTTGTGTAGCTTTGGGTAGCACCGACGGTCTTCGTCGAGGCCTTGATTGCGTCGACACTGGCAAGCCAATCTCCGTTCCAGTCGGCAAGGCTACTCTTGGTCGCGTGTTCAACGTGTTGGGTGAACCAGTCGATCAGCGCGGACCTGTCGAGGCTGAAGATTATTGGCCCATTCACCGCGCCGCTCCAAACATCGACGAACTGTCGACCAACACCGAAGTCTTCGAAACGGGTATTAAGGTTATTGACCTTTTGACTCCGTTCGTCCGCGGTGGTAAAGCAGGTCTGTTCGGTGGTGCTGGTCTTGGTAAGACGGTTATTCTGCAAGAGTTGATCGCTCGCGTGGCCAGCTCACACGGTGGTTCTTCCGTATTCGCAGGGGTTGGCGAGCGAACTCGGGAAGGTACTGACCTTTGGTTGGAAATGCAAGAAGCCGAAATCGGTAACACAGGTCGTCACGTGATCGAACAAACCTGTATGTTGTTCGGTCAAATGAATGAGCCACCAGGTTCGCGTCTTCGCGTTGCTCTGGCAGCACTAACCATGGCGGAGTATTTCCGCGATACAACCGGCGTTGATACGCTGTTATTCGTTGACAACATTTTCCGCTTCTCGCAAGCTGGTTCGGAAGTGTCCGCGCTACTTGGACGGATGCCATCCGCGGTGGGTTATCAGCCTACGCTGGCAACAGAAATGGGTGCTTTGCAAGAGCGAATCACTTCGACGAAGAAGGGTGCTATTACCTCGGTTCAAGCGGTTTATGTACCTGCTGACGACCCGACGGACCCTGCTCCAGCGACTGCGTTCAGCCAGTTGGATGCGTTCATTTACTTGGAACGATCGATTTCGGAAAAGGGTATTTATCCAGCGATCGATCCATTGGCTTCCAATAGCCGTATTTTGGATCCGCAGTACGTTGGTGAACGCCACTACGCGATCGCTCGACGCGTTCAAAAGACGCTTCAGCGATACCGTGAATTGCAAGACATCATCGCGATTCTTGGTGTCGACGAACTGAGCGAAGGTGACAAGATGATCGTTCACCGCGCTCGTCGTATCGAACGATTCTTGTCACAGCCGTTCTTGGTTGCTGAGAAGTTTATCGGACGACCAGGCGAAATCACCACGATCAGCGATACGATTCGCAGCTTCGAAGAGATCTGTGACGGCAAGTGGGATCACCTGCCTGAGCAAGCGTTCATGTACGTTGGTGCGATTGAGCAAGCCGAAGAACAAGCCAAGAAGATGGTTAAGAAGTAGGCTTAGTTTGATCCGTTATTGTTGACTGGGTTGGCCGTGAATGCAGCCAACTTTCCTTCCCCAGAGCTAACCAGATTCACCTAATCATGAGCGATATTCAGTGCGTAGTCGTTACACCGGAAAAGACTGAGGTCGATGTCCGCGCGACCTCGGTGACTGTTCCGTTGTTTGATGGTGAGATGGGCATTCTCAAAGGGCACAGTCCTTTGGTTGGACGACTGGGGTACGGTGTTTTGCGGATGCAAGTTGATGGTCAATTGCAGCGATACTTCGTTGAAGAAGGCTTAGTCCAAGTCAACAACAACGTGGTAAGCATTCTGACAGACAAAGTCACACCAATGACTAAGTTGAGTCCTGACTTGGCCGCCAAGGCAACCGAAGCCGCGCTGACGATGCCTAACACCGAGGTTTCCGAGCAAGCTGCTCGACGACGCGCACTCGAGCGAGCTCGTGCTTTAACGCGAGTTACCAAGGCCAGCTAAGCTTTGAAAACGGTTGAGTCCGCTTTTCAGGTCCGTCGCGGTATCAGAAATCGCAGCCACCGGCCCGCCGGATTGACTGCAAACCGGCGGGCCGGTGGCCTTAAATCTACGCGTGATCCATCTCCCAGTCCGATGGGCAGGGCTATGTAAATAGCTGGACCTACGGCCCGAAATCCCAGAATATTTGCAACAGCAAGACTAGCCATGTGGTTTAGGAAATCGCACACCACGTTGGGAGCACGGACGACACCGGGTAGTATTGGGGCTTCTGACCGACTATCCTTCAGCATTCCTTTTTTGCTCAATAGATTTGCCCATGAGTTAGTGTAGAAGGCGGATTGGCGACTTTCTTGAGAGAACCCAAACGATGAGTGAACAGGTTGGGCCATCACTTAAGTTCGATCAGGGTACTCTACTACTCAGCGGATTTGCTCCAACCGCCGTTGAAAGAATCTTTCCAGGAGTTCCGTGGCAGTTGGACTCGCGCGTTGGGCTGTTTCGCACGGACGCTCGTTGGTACAGCGATGTTTCAACTCAACTCCATCGAGTTGCTGGTCAAGTTGAGAATGATGTTCAGCGTTGGCAGAAAGTCGCATGGTCAAAGATCTGTCTTCCGGAACTGCGAAAGCAGCAGTCCGAAGCTTTGGATGCCTTGAATGCGAACGACTATCGCGGACTGGTCGTCATGCCAACTGGGACCGGCAAGACAGTGGTGGCCTTAGAGGCCGCTCGTCGAGTTGCAATTTCGACGCTCTTCGTAGCCCCGATTCGCGATTTGATGTATCAGTGGCATCGCCGAATTCAAGAATTGCTCGGCTATGACGCTGGGATTATCGGCGACAACACCTTTAATGTTCGCGCGATTTCAGTTACTACCTACGACAGTGCCACCATTCACATGCACAGTTTGGGGAATCGCTTTGGTCTGTTAGTCTTTGATGAATGCCACCATCTTCCGGGAGACTTCTATCGCGACGCAGCGCTCATGTCGGCTGCTCCATATCGCATTGGCCTGACTGCGACGCCTGAACGGGCCGATGGTAAGCATCAATTGCTTTCGCAGCTCATCGGAAAAACTGTCTATGAATTGAAATTGAGCGAGGCGACCGGAAGTCTTCTGGCGGACTACCGCGTGGTGCGTATCCCCGTTTCGCTGTCCCCTGTAGAGCAAGCCAGATACGATCAACTATCCGAGCAGATTCGTACTTATGTGTATGATCGACGACAAGCCGACAGTCAGTTTACTTGGGAAAAGCTGTGCCAGGAATCAAACTTGGATGCCGCCGCTCGGGCGGTGATGAAGGCCTTTAGGCAGAAGATTGCAATTGAGAATCGCGCTGAAGAGAAGCTGCGAGTACTCGAGGACCTGTTTCGCCTGCACGTCGGCGAGCCAACGCTGGTCTTTGTCGGGTCCAACGCCATGGCTCGTGAGGTTTCACTACGATTCTTGATACCCACATTGCTAAGCCATTGTGGAAAAAAGGAGCGAGTGGAAATCTTATCTGGGTTCGAAAATGGCACCTATCCCGTGCTGGTCGCAAATCAAATTTTGGATGAAGGTGTCGACCTGCCCGAAGCGAAAATTGCCATTGTTGTAGGAGGCAGTAGTTCGACGCGACAGGCCAAACAACGACTGGGTAGAATCCTAAGAAAGTCGACCTATGGTGGCGCCGTGTTGTACGAAGTTGTTCTTTCTGAAACAGGCGAAAACAACCGCTCAAGAGCTCGTCGACGCAGCGATGCGTTTCGGGGCTCTCAGAGATACTCGGATCCACAAGCGGATTCTGGTTCAGAAGAAGGCTAAGCGGTCATGCTGCGATCAGAAGAAAGCTTGGTGGAATACGACTTTCGTCGAGGGCAAGTGTTGCCCGATCGATTGACTCGCCCCGCGCATGATCACTATCTTGGCGCGGTCGATTCGTTGCTGGAGCTATATCGAAACAGTATCGGTGTGACTCGACAGCATATCCATCAACGCGCCGAACAGATACTCGATCAATTGGGTGATTGCTCCAGTCGTCGCGTGGCTGCCTTTGTAAAGCTGTTAGATGATGTGAGCAAATACGACTTAGATGCTGGTCGGCAGGCGGCTAAGTTGCGGCAACAGGTCTTTCAAGCCGCTGCGAGCAAGCATCCACTAGTCACTTCAGCTTCCGGCATCTTTACCTCGGATCATTGGGCCGTCAAGCAAGAGATCGCTCGGCAGTTGAACATGCCTTGGTCGGAGATCGAGCGTAAGCTCTTTGCCGATGTAATCGAATTCCACACGCTGAAGTCGTTCGAGGGATATGAAAATGCGGCTGCATTGCTGGCTCGCTATAACGTAGCGCAAGTTCAAGCCTGTTTGTATCGGGCCACAAAGATGGTGTTGTGGGCTAGCAGTGATCTAAAGACGATTGTTCGAGCTATCAAGCTTTCCCGACTGATGCATTTGATTCGACCGCTTGGTGACGGGCGATTTCAATTTGTGTTGGGCGGTCCAGCCAGCCAATTGCGGACTACTCGTCGATATGGAGTAGCGATGGCGAAGATGATACCGATGTTGTTGAGCTGTCGAAGTTGGCGACTGATGGCTACGATTACAACGCGGTCAGGTCGACCCATGCAATTACAACTTTCAAGTGACGACGGATTGCGATCACCTGTTCAACCGGCCGAAGAGTTCGATTCTGAAATTGAAGCAGAGCTGATTACCAAGTGGAATGACAAGCCGATTCCGGGGTGGACCATCCATCGCGAGTCGGAGCTGTTAGTTGAACATCAACGAGTTTATCTTCCGGATTTTTTAGTCGAGCATGAATCAGGGAAACGCATCCACATTGAAATTTTAGGCTTCTGGACTCCAGAGTACATTCAAGCCAAGTTACGAACGCTGGAGATGTTTCAGGACGAACCGATTCTCATCATTGCGTCCAAGAAACTTGCGCAAGACTTGAAGACTCTTCCGGATCAACTTTCCAAGAACATCATCTGGTACAAGACTCGCCTGCCGATGGACGAAATCGCCATTCGGCTTGAGCAGTTCATCAAGCCGTGAACTGTCTCGCCGACTTTCAATTGACAGTGGCTAGTTCTTCCGTGCTTTGTCGGTTGGCAATGACTTCGTCTTCGATTCGTGCGAATCCGCCCGTTTCGGACTTGTCGGCCATCAACCAAAATAGGCCAGGACGAATTAGGAACTCAGCAATCGTGGCGGTAATCAATCCGCCAAGAATCACCGTAGCCACGGGGAACAGGATTTCCTTACCAGGCAAGTGACCACCGATGACCAGCGGCACTAAACCTAGACCCGTGGTTAGCGCGGTCATCAGAACAGGAGCTAAACGATCCAGGCTACCTTTAACAATGATCTCTTCGCTCAGGCGGCCTTCTTTCATTTGGTCCATATAGATTGATATCAGCAGCAGTCCATTTCTGGCTGCGATTCCACCTAATGAAATGAAGCCCACCATTGCAGCGACCGAAAACGTTTGTCCAGTCATGTGCAGTGCAATAATCCCGCCAATAAACGCCGCAGGAACTGTTAGCAGTAACTGAAAGACGATGCTCATCGATGAGTAGGTCGAATAGAGCACGACGATCACAACGATCAACGCAAAGCCACTCAGCCACATGATTCGCGTATTAGCCTGCTGCCCGGCTTGGAACTGACCTGCGTAGGTCACAAAGTAACCCTCGGGCAGCTTAACGTTTTTTTCAATCCGCTGAGTGATTTCATCGACCGCGCTCCCCACGTCGCGTCCCATCGTGTTCACGCGGATGACAATTCTACGGCGTCCATCTTCACGATTGATCGTATTGGGGCCGGCAGCTTCGTACAGTTGAGCGACGGCGCTCAGCGGGATTTGCAGTCCGTTTGGTAGCGTCAATGGCAACCGGTGGAGGTTGTCCAGATCTTTGCGCTGAGTCTCTTGAAGTCGCAAGAGTATGTCAAACGTTCGCTGTCCTTCAATCAGTTGCGAGACTTCAATACCATGGATGGCTGTTTCGACGAAGTGATTGACAAAACGGGCGGTGATTCCGTAATGTGCCAGCATGTCGTGCTTAAGTTGCACGCGGTATTGTGATGTCAGTTGCTGCTGTTCGACTACTGGAGGAGCAATGCCGCTGGTGGATTCAATAGCCGACTTGATTTCTTGAGCCTTTTGTCGAAGCGTTTCCAGGTCGTCGCCATAAAGCTTGATAGCGATTTGAGCCGTGACGCCCGAAAGCATGTGACTGATTAGGTGAGCAATAGGTTGTTCAACTTCTGTTTCGACTCCAGGTACGTGCTCAACCGCTTCGTGTAATCGTTCGATCAACTGCTCGCGGCTCAGACCACTATCTGGATTCAGCGTCATTACGTATTCGCTGACATTAACACCCATCACGTGTTCGTCTTGCTCGGCTCGTCCGGTTCGGCACGTAAACCAAAGCAGTGGTGCTTTCGGGTCTTGCTCGGACTTAACCAACTTTTCCAAGTTGCGATCGGCGATGCGGCTTATTTCACGACTTGCATCCAGCGAGGTCCCAGGTGGTGCATAGAGGTTGACTTGCGCCGCCCCTTCATC
>CAUJKA010000107.1 GCA_963204965.1 Planctomycetota bacterium
GACCATGTAACTGCAAGGAAACTTGAACAAGCGCGTTTGCAAGTCGAACTGACGCAAGCCGCGGCCTTTCGAGTCGAGCTCGCCTTGCTTCGCCGCTCGAGCTTGGAAGACCTGCGCGAACTGTGTGTTGCCTTGGACGGGTGCGTCTAAAGTGACTTCTTCGGCAAACAACATGTATTTGACGACATCCTCGGTGGCGCGAGCCATACGTCGCTGAGTCGATTCGCTGGTCGTACCCTTGGGGCGTCCTAGAGCCTCGTTGATACCTTCGTCGTGGTAAAGCGCGCTACGAGCTTCCATGCTGGCTCGAGCCAACAGGTTGTGCATTTGGGTTTGATGCTCAAGCACCATAAGCGAGACGAGATCGCTGTGCGGAGTGAGATACGGCTGAGTGTTGAATAGATCCGAAAGATCTTCAACGTTAGCCCCGGCCTCGTTGTCCATTTTCTCTGGCTCAGCTCGATCTCGAGCCACGATGTTGCCCAAATGACGCATCGAGCCGTGTTCGCCGGAAACATACCATCCGCCGAATCGCTTCGAAAATTCGGTCGTATGGTCCGTGACGAAGGACCGCGTTCCAGAACGTGGGCGGCCATTGAAGTCCGAATAAACGCTGCGCACCATATAGCCTGGAACACTTTGCGTTCGATTGGATGCGTGGCACGTTAGACACTGACCGCGGTCGGGTACGATCTTGGTCGCCTCGTGCTCTTGGTCCAGCGTGTAGAAGATTGCGCCCAAGTCTGGATCGGTTGCGGCGATTTCCAGAAGTTCGCCGTTTTGGCAAAAGCCGATGTAAGCGTCGTCGTTGAAGTAGATCGCTCGCGGCTGTCGGGGACTGATCTTGTGCAGTTGCAAGGATGTTTTGGAAAACACGAACACCTGCGTCTCAGCATCGATGTTCAACGTCTTTAGCACGCTTGGCAACCACCCCAGTCGATCGTCGTACTCCAGTTTGACTTCGCCAGAGGCCATCTGCTTAATCAACTTGGCAATTGGGTCTTTGGACTCGACTTGACCGTAATTGACTGGTGGCTTTTCAAAGTCGATCTGGGCTCGACTGAGTTGACCCCAGAAGCAAACGATTGCCAACGCACAAACTATTCGACATTTTGACATGATTTCCGACCTTTCCCCTTTTGGGATTATCGACCAAAATCAGCCTACAGCACACCAAACTGGATGTCAATATCCAATTTAGTCCGTTCGCGGTAGTTGAGTTCATTTTGGTTGGCTTGGCCGGTATCCGCCACCTAGGAAAACTTGATGCAATTGATTCAAGTGCTAAGTAGCTGAAGAACGGCCCTGCGGCAGTACGATTCTAAGCTAAGATGCTCGGGGTCAGGGCAACCGTCTTAGAATTTTTTTGGTAAGTCGAATTCGACCACTTCCAAAACAAAACAAATTGACCTTTGACAGCCTGCCTAATATTCCTAGGAAAACAACGATTGTGTCCGAGCCACCTGTAGTAACCCCATCGAAACAACCGCCGCGACAACCATCGGTGGCTCAGGCCAACTCAACAAGCTCAGCCTCCAAAACGTCAAAGGGTTCAGTGCTGGACAATCGTTGGTTTGTCCTCGGCGCGATCTTCTTGGCCATGATGTTCTTGGGGCTACCTTTGCTTTGGCGCTGCCCAGCTTTTTCTCGCTTAGAGAAAGTTCTCTGGACCATCGCAACCCTCGTCTATTCCGCAGTGCTTTTCTGGATCTTCGCAAAGGTGATGAGCTGGAGTTGGCAGCAGATTCAAAACACACTTTGATCGCGAAGCGTGTGATATCGTGGGATAGGCTTCCAGCCTGTGATCTCCAATCGACAGGCTGGAAGCCTATCCCACTTTCGCCTAAGTACTTCGTTCATCAATGCAAAACAGCTCGCCGACAAAAGTCGACGAGCTGTTCGAATGCTCTACCCAAGCACTTTCAATTCGAAGCTTGTCTACAGACTACTTCTTAGAAGCAACGGTAACCGCCAGTGATGCACTGAGAGCAGCGTTGGCCGAGTCAACTACCTTCAAGGTTTGTGCACCGAGTGTGCTGAGCTTGTAGCTGATCGTTGCAACTCCATTGTCCCTACTACTGAAGCTGAAGCTTGAACTTCCGGCCTTGCTGTCGGTGCTGGACAAGGTGATCTTGCCGCGATAACCAGTGGCTACGTTGCCGTACGCGTCGTAAACTCGAACTGTTACTGTGAATCCTACGCCTGCCGTTACCGTTGTAGGTGCGGATATAACGAACGAGGCAGCCGCTGCAGCAGTCACTTGTATTCCGCTCTGCGTTCCAACGATGGAGGCTGAAGCCGAATCCTTCACGGTAATCGACTGGGCACCAGCGGTCTTGAGTGTTGCCGAGAAGACATGAACACCAGCATCAGCGGCTTTGAATGTGTAGCTGGCTGGTAATCCCGCTTTCACATCGCTACTGCTGAAGTTAACGGTACCTGTGTAACCGGTACTCAGATTGCCGAAAGCATCGCGAACGCTAACCGTGAAGTTCTGAGCGGCGCCAGCGGTAGTAGCTGGGAATCCAGTCACTGCAAAGGACGCAGCGACTGGCGAAGCTGTCACACTGATGCCTGATTGAGTTCCCAGAGCTGTGGCGGTCACAGAGTCTTTGGCGGTGATCGATTGAACGCCAGCGGTCTTGAGTGTTGCACTGAATGTATGCACGCCTGCATCCGCTGCAGTGAAGGTGTAGCCGGCTGGCAATCCAGCTTGAGCGTCGCTACTGCTGAAGACTACCGTGCCAACATAAGTATTGGTGAAGTTGCCGTACACGTCTTTGGCCTTCACGGTAAAGCTTTGAGCAACACCGGCTGTGGTGGATGGGAATCCACTAACAACAAACGATCCAATTGCCGAAGATGGTGTAACTGAAATCCCTTCTAGCGACCCAGTCAAGGAAGAGGTGTTGTCACTGACGGAAACCGATTGTGTACCGACTGTCTTGAGCACTACAGAGAGCGTTGCCATACCTGCATCGTTATTACGGAAGGTGTAAGCGGCAGGCAAAATTGCTGCTGAGTCGCTACTGGCAAGTGTGACTGTACCTCTATAGTTGGTATCGATGTTGCCGAATGCGTCCAAGGCTCGAACTGTCAATTGAAGCGCATTGCCTGCGACGGTTGAAGGAGCCGCGCTGATGGCAAAGTGATCTGCGGAAGCTGCCGCGACAGTACCAGTATCACTGCCCAAAACTGAAGCACTTTCGTTATCTACGACACTTAAGGTTTGACTGCCGCTGGTGTTGAGACTCAACGAGAAGTCATGAACGCCAAGATCGCTGCTATCGAAGGTATAGTCGCTTGGTAGCTCCGCGTTTGCAGAGCTAGTTGCGAAGTGCACGGTACCGAAGTAGTTCTTAACTGTGTTTCCAAAAGCATCCAACGCTGTGACTTTCGATACGATCGGTTCTCCCGCGACGATGTTTGCAGGCAGCGCCACCTTGAAGCTAGTTGCCGCTCCATTGACCACTTCAAAATTCGTCTTGGTAGTTAGTGTTGTTGCATTGAGTGAATCCACCGCACTGAACGATGAAACTTGCCCGTTCACTGTGGCTGTTCCTAGCTGAACCGGGAAGATGTGTACGCCCGCGTCGGCAGCCGTGAACGCGTAATCAGCGGGAATCACGGCAAGTAAATCTGAGCTACTTACATGGACAGTACCGGTATAATCCGACGTTGCATTTCCATAGTTATCAACCGCTTCGACTTTCAAGGAAATTTCGTCTCCCGCAGCAACCAAAATGTGTCCCTTGCTGTCGGCTCCGTTTGGTACCGACATTTGGAAGTGTGAAAATGCAGCAGGAGTCACATTGATACCCGATTGCGTTCCAATCAAGGCATTCGAGCTATCGCGAACCGTGATGGATTGTTGACCGGCTGTCTTCATGGTTGCAGCGAACTGATGCACGCCAGCATCCAAAGTGGTGAAGGTGTAACTGGCTGGAAGTCCTGCTTGAATATCAGAGCTTGAGAAGAACACCGTACCTTGGAAGCCGCTTGCGACCTGGCCAATCGTATCGATCACGCTGACAGTGAAGTTGTTGGTGTTGCCAGCGGTCGTAGCTGGGTATCCCGCGACTTGGAAAGCACTAGCGACTGGAGGTGTTGCGTTGCTGGTGAGAGTACCGGTGATCGAAGGGTTGGTAATGTCCGTAGCGGTGAGTGTCTGATTTCCAACAGTGAGGAACTTGACATTAACCGTGGCCGTTCCGCCAGCAACCGTTACCGATGGAGGAAACAAAGCTAAAGGATCAGAGCTTACCAATGCCAAGGTGCCCGCATAGCTTGATGCGAAATTGCCAAACTGATCTCGGGCAACAATCGTTACTGGGCGAGACACGCCGATTGCGCCAGCAGCGCCAGCAAGTACTAGAGTCGACGCTGAGGCGGCCGAGACATTGACAGTGGCACCACCAGTGATTCGGCCACCAACCTCAGTCGCGTTAACGAAGATTGGCCCGGACTTCTTGAGTGTCACCGTAAATGTGTGAACACCTGCATCTGCTGGGGTGAAGGTGTAATCGGCTGGCAGACCTGCCAGCGCATCGGAACTCGCGAAATGAATCTTGGACGAGTAACCCGATGCTGCCGCTCCAGTTGTGTCGATGGCACTCACAGTGATATTGAATGAATCACCCGCCGTACTTGTAGCAGGTGCGGTGAAGTTCAACTTGGTGACTTGTCCGGTCACATTGACAATCGAAGTTGCGGTTTGCATGTTCGGTGCACTAACTCGAACTTCTTGATCGCCCGCGGTGACCAAACGGATTGCACCAGTGAAGGTGTGCGAGCCTGAGTCAGTTGCGGTGAAGACGTATGGAATACCTGCGTCCGCTGGATTAAATGCATAACCGCTGGCAGTACTGGCCAATGGGTCACTGCTGGAGATGTACACCAATCCACGGAAGCCAGTTGCGATATCTCCGTTTGCGTCCACGGCCTCAATGGTCATTGGTAGCACTGATCCGGAAGTCGTCGTCGCGGGTGTAGTGAGTCGGAATGTGACAGCTCCCGCTAAATTCTGATAGTCGGCATTGTCGTTGCCTACAACCACGACGCCATTGGAGGTTGGGTAGGCCAGGTCCATAGCTCCGTCACCGTTGAAGTCGCCGTGTGTTCCAGCTTCGAAGCGACCATTGGGAGTCGAATAGGAGACCGAAGGATAGAAAGTGCCGTCTCCCTTGCCCATGCTAACCATGTAACTGGATCCGCCACGAACAGCGAAGTCATCATGTCCGTCGTTGTTGAAGTCTTCGACTTCGATCTCATAACCGGTTTGAGAAATTCCATAGGTGTGCGGTGCACTGTAAGTACCGTCCCCATTGTTCAGTAGGACGCTCATCGATGTTGCTACATAGGAATTCGGGCAGGCAAAGTCCATGTAGCCATCTTCATTGAAGTCACCACTGGCCAGATAGACAGGCGCTGAGAATGCATAGTAGCTGTTGTAGGGTTGGAACGATCCGTCACCTCGGCCTCGTAAAACATTGATTGTTCCAATGCTTGAAGTGTTCGAAGTCGCCATGTCTAGGTTGCCGTCATGGTCAAAGTCACCGGTTACCAGATTGATATTGTTACCCGGGACAGAAGCCACCAAGGGAGCTTGAACGCTTCCATCACCATTGCCGAGCAGTACGCTAGCGCTGTTGCTGTTGGTCGTTCCGATGTCCATCTTGCTGTCGTTATTGAAGTCACCCACTTTGACACTGTGAGCCGTCAACGTGGCGGCGAATGAACTAGCTGTTCCAAAAGTTCCATCCCCATTTCCCAAGAGGACGTCGACTGCCGAGGAAGAAACGACTACCAAGTCTAGCTTGCTGTCTCCATTCAAATCTCCCATGCTTGCATCCACAGCACCGGTGTTGACAGCGTAATCTACTTGAGGTGCGAAAGAACCATCTGCGTTCGCCAGCAGAATGCTGACGGTTCCACTTCCGCTGTTGACTACGGCCATGTCATCACGACCATCGGTGTTGTAGTCGCCAACCGCGATTCCTGCAGGACTAATTCCGGTGACAGGAATCGTCACTGGTGTTGTAAAGGCAAGTAACCGACGTCCTTCCAGGTTCTCAAGAGATGGTCGATTGAGTATCGATCTCTTCCTGGCGTTGATACGGCGTTGAGTGAGTCGGGTGCGTCCGAGGATTCTTTGAATGAAGCGTGAGAGCATTTGGCGTTGTCCTGTGGATATTGAGACGAGTTTGTTTCTAAGGAGTCCGCCAAACAGGCGGCTGTCGCAGGCAAATTGCGTCGTCTGCGATTGGCCTCCACCTAACTAATCAGGACTACCGAACCGACCGGACAGGTTTCCGGGAGATAAAAATCAGAAAATCTCTCACGGCCAGGATTGCATGTTTTCCCTAGCATTTCCTAGGGATTTACAGAGTATTTTTCCTGGCAAGCGATCCTTGCTTGGGTGGTGCCAAGACCTATTTCTCAGTTTTTTTGAAAATCGCTGTCCGAATCGAGCGCGGATTTGGATGTTCTAGATAGGTAACCTGTTTTCGCATTGCAGGACACACTAAGGGACACTCGGAAGTTGCAATTGAAACAACGCTCAAGAATCCGCAAACTGCACAAAAGACTCGGTACAATCGGACGGTTTCTAAAGCCCGTGGTTTCGAGTTGTGTTGTGGTTGAGCAAAGCCGTTTTAACGATCTAATTTCCCGCGTGCGCAATCGTGATGAAGATGCTGCCAAAGAATTGGCGATGCACTATCAAGAAGCGATTCGTCGAGCCGTACGGATACAGTTGCGTGACGCGGGAATTCGTCGCGTCTTGGACTCGATGGATATCTGCCAATCGGTTCTAGCCAGCTTTTTCGTACGAACTGCATTGGGACAGTACGACCTTGAGTCCCCCGATCAATTGCTGAGACTCCTGACGACCATCGCTAGAAACAAACTCACCAACCAAATCAACAAAGCGATTGCCCAGCGGCGCGACATGCGACGCGACGTCGAGTTCAACGATCATGCTGTTGCCATGCGTGGTGCTGACAACGACCCCGCAGAACAAGCCTCGGCCCGCGAAATCTTAGACAAAGTTCGCGAACGCCTGAGTGAAGAGGAACGCTACATTGCTCAGCAACGCGAGCAAGGCAGGCAATGGAGCGAGCTAGCTGTAGAACTCTCCTCGAACGAAGATGCTCTGCGCAAGAAGTTAACACGGGCTCTTGATCGCGTGATGGTTGAACTGGGATTGGAGAATACATGAAACCAATCCTCGATGAGTGCGATCTCGATCAACGGGTCGATCAACTGCTTGATCGACAGACCAGCCTTTGGGAATCGGGGCAGCGTCCTAACATCCCCACTCTGCTTAGAAACATTGACGCATCGCAGAGAGACGATGTCTGTTTGGATCTGATCTACAACGAAGTCGTCCTCCGCGAAGGAATGGGCGAACATCCAAGCTCAGAAGAGTACATTGCGGCATTCCCCGATCTTGCCAACGCGCTCACCGCTCAATTCGAAGTCCATCGTGCAATTTCCGATGGATTGCTCATCGATACACAAAAGAACTGTCCTAGCGATACACAACCCTCGACAGACGCAAACAGTGGTTCCAACGTTACCGAATCGATTTCCGGCTATGAAATCCTTCGCGAAATCGGACGCGGCGGATTTGCGATCGTCTATCAAGCTCGCAATCAATCGCTCCGTCGCGATGTTGCGATCAAGATGTTTCAGCCGGGGCGCATTCCTTCGCGACGCGAACTTCAGAGATTTCGCAGTGA
>CAUJKA010000108.1 GCA_963204965.1 Planctomycetota bacterium
CCAACTAACTCTCCGATTTTGGGAAGACGCAGTTCTCCGACCATGAACTCCCTGCCGCCTGGGCGGTAAGGCGATAGAGGGCGGTGATAAAACCAGCGACCTTCGCCAGATTGAATCAAACAAAAAACTCTTGCTTTACCGCAAGAGTTTTTTCGTTGGCACTGAGAGTTTAAACCGTTTCATTACTCTTTAGGAGCAGGAACTGTTCCAGCCGTAACAGGTTCAGCATTCCTATTGGTTCGCGTCGATGAGCTTTCACCCGCCGTCGCACTTGCAAGTTTGGACATATCGACTTCGTAAATGCCAGGTTCAAGAAGTAGAAGTCTCTTGAGAACTTCTCGCTGGCTCTTGTCGACAGTACCGCTAATGATCGCCTTACGACCGTCAATAGAAATGTTCGCACCAGCGAATCGACTGGGCTCGGGCAATCGTGCCATGGTTACTTGTATCTGTTGACCTCTAGCTTGACTGTTAGGCATTGGAACATCAAAGCCCAATTTGACTGTTGGTCGCAAAGTGTATTGTTGCTGCTGGCCGGTGCCGCCCATACCACCGCGTCCACCTTGTTGTTGGCCGCCACGACCGCCCATTCCTCCCATGCCCATACCACCCATCCCCATGCCGCCCATGCCCATTCCCATACCACCCATCCCCATCATTCCCATGCCGCCCATACCACCCATGCCCATCATGCCGCCGGTTCGACCGGTTGTCGTAGTGTTTCCAAAGGGGCTGGTCATCCCCGTCGCTGCAAATCCGTTAGATCCGAAGTTAAAAGCTTGGCCGAATTGGGTACTCGCCGCGCCAGTGGTTGCTGCATTTCCACCGGTCATACCGCCGCCGGTCGTTCCGCCTGTGTTCGAGGTGTTGCCAGTGTTCGATCCAAATTGGGCGTTGGCAGTTGAGCTCGCTAGAACTAATAGCGTTACAAAAATGAACTTTCGCATCTCAATTAATCCTTTGCAAACCACTCGATAGCCACAGTCAGGGTCTGACGCCCCAGGGCCGAAGGAACTACTTGGTACCTAAGCATATCGCAAAAGCGCCCAAGAATCCAGAAATATCGGCCTAACCCAAGGTGACAGTCTCGTAATCATGTCGGGCTAAAAAACTCTAGTCGCCGCCAAATTGCGAGCATTGTTAGAACACTCCACCATCGGATCTGTTTCGACAGCTTTTCCGGCAAAATCGAATGAGTTTGGTTTTAGTCTACTTGTGACGAGAATTCCTAATGGACCAGCGGAGATTTGTCTTTGCATCCTCCCAGAACTCTGCGTAGCGGTTAGGTTAGACTATCCTAAGCTCCATCGCTCGATTTCGCATCCTTGCGATTTACCCAAAGGCACCGCACATGAATCACCGATTTCAGAACCTTTTCAACTGCCTGTGTTGCTTGGTACTGGCCAGCAACGGCCTGGTAGGGACGGTATTTGGTTTCCAGCAAGCGGAAAAGCTTTCCGCGCCCAAGTTGTTCCCCGAGAAGACATTGGCTTACTTTCGAATTGCGGACGTTAAGCAATTGAAAGCAGATCTCGATCGAAGCTCGATGGGCAAACTGGCCAACGACGATCAGCTCAAGCCGATTATCAATGAGTTTTACGGTACCCTAGTCAAGAGCACTGAGCAGATCGTCAACGCGATCGGTTTGGACCTCAATCAAATTCTTTCGATTCCCAGCGGGGAAATGGCCGTCGCCGTTTTTGCTGGAGGTAAACCCGCGTCTGTCGATCGCAATAAAGACGACGATGGGGAAGAACGAGTCAACGTTCGAATCACGGCACCCATAGTTGCAGTAATGATCGATGCTGGCGACGAAATCGCCAACATCCAAGTACTGCTCAAGCGGATGGACGAAGCGATCGCCAATGACACTGAGCACTTGCAAAAGCCCCTGGAGCGTTTGACGCTTCATAGCTACCAGAATAAAGACCGAGCCGATCAACAGTTTGCCTACTTCATCGATGGCGGAACAATGGTTGCCTGTTCCAATATTGCGTACATCGAAGATTTGGCCCAGGTTTGGCTTGGCAAAGGTGGAGATCGAAAGACCTTAGCCGAGAACGGTAAGTTTGTTACGTTGATGAGCCGATGTGTGGGAACCGAAGGCGAGCGTCCGCAAGTATCATTTTATGCCGATCCTATCGGTATGATTCGTGAGTTCACTCCAAAGAATGCAGGAACTACCCTCTTCCTGGCCATGCTTCCGCCTCTTGGAATCGATGGTATCGAAGCTGTAGGAGGTAGTTGGATCGTAGCACCCGCCGATTTTGATTCGATCGGTCACTTACACGTTTCTTTGGCCAGTCCACGACGAGCTATTCTTGGGCTACTGCGTCCCAAAGCTGGTGCCACTGTGCCCGAGACATGGGTTCCCAAGTCAGCCGCTTCCTATATGACGGTGAATTGGGACATTCAATCGACACTCCAAGGTGTTGAGCGACTGGTCAATCAATTTCAAGGCAAGGATGCTTTGGATCAACGAGTATTCGCAAACATCAACAAGCAGTTCGATCTCGACGTTCGCAAAGATATCCTCGAAAATCTTGAAGGTCGCCTAACGATGATACAAGGTTTCGTGCGACCCATTACCGTCAACTCCGGATCCAATGTTTATGCGATTCGTATGAAGAATCCTAAGCATATCGAAAACACCGTTTTACCGAAGATTTTCAGCAAGCTTGGTGAACGAGCGAAGTTCAACTCAGAATCTTTCGGCAAGATTAAGGCTCAGGTGCTCACCGTTGAGGGCCGTGGAAATCGCCCTGAAACACCAGTGCAAATTCGATTGCCAGAGATTTGCGTGGCCGTTTACGAAGACTATCTAATTATTAGCGATAGTCGCTACATGATGCGACAGTTGGCAGACGCGTTAAATGACTCAAGCAATCAACTTCGGGAGTCCTTAGAGTATCAACTGATCAACGACCGCATCAAGGCTCAAGTTCAAGACAAGCAGCCTTCGGGGATTTCGTTTGCTCGTCCAGAAGAATCGCTGCAGTTGTTTTACGAACTAGCGCGTGATTCGAAGAATCGAGAAGCACTCAAGAGATTCTCGGCTAACAATCCAGTCTTCACCGCTTTGAACGAAGCTTTGGAGAAGCACGAGCTTCCACCATTCTCCGTGATATCCAAGTACCTAGTACCTTCCGGTGGTTACTTCGTTGAAGAAGAGTTCGGGCTGCACTATACGACCTTCTCGATCAAGCGCGAGTAACTTCGGACCGATCCGCTATCGATAGTTCGACTTGATCGCATCTGGCATTTGCAGATGCGATCAAGGTGCGATTGGCTGGACCGCAAAATCGAACAGGCATAAGCAAGGAGTCTGAGGCGGCAAATTGGTTAGTCCGCCCGCAGGATTGGCAACAACACCGTCAACTGTCACGGACTTTGGCATTCTAAAGTCCTCAGTCGCGCGGTTGTCTTCGAAATCGATCACGCCATTGTCATTGGCGTCGATGAAGGCAATCATCGAATACTCTCGGGCAGGTACTACTAGCAATAGCGACGCCATACCACGTTCGTCCAAGACGAAACGCTCTTGATAAGCAGGCGGAGCATTTTGATCCTCAGAAGGGACATAGACTTGAATCCGCCCCTTTGCTCCCTTTTGCTCGGCGGACGCAAGAATCTGAGCAACCAAGATTCCGTTCTGACTTTGAATTGCCTGTGAAACAACAGCTTGTTTCGCCGGTGCGCTCATGATGAGTTGCGGTACCAAATCTAGATACCAAACGGTGCATGCGACGGTGGTTACAATCAAGCCGGCGCCAGATAACAACCAGCCATGATTGCTAACCCATGCGTTGTAGAGGTTCTTGGCAAGCTTCATTGGTACCCTTTGAGTTATGTTCAAGAGTCGGATAAGACAATTCCGGCCACGAAGCAGGCCGCTATCGAAATTCCCACCATTTAATTCTAGCCCAACTTGGCCAACGGGCTATGCCGAGAGTCCTGATTCAGCCAATCGAGCGAAGTTGTTTGACGGCTTCTGTGACCATCTCTGCTGCCGTTTCTATCTGTTCCATTGTATTGAATCGTCCAGCCCCAAATCTTAGGCTGCTACGAGCCTGATCCTCACTTAGTCCCAAAGACCTCAGGACGTGGCTTGGTTCTGGATTGGCGCTGGTGCATGCACTGCCACTGCTGATGGCCAGCTCTGGTGCATGCATCATCAAGCTCTGGCCCTCCAGCGGGTAAAAGCAGCAGTTTAGATTTCCACCTAACCGCCATTCGCTCTTCAGCGCCGGACCATTCAGTGAAAGTCCACTAGGTTGCAGCAGTTCATACAATCGGTCTCTCATCCTTGCGATGTTCTGTGAGTCACTGGCAAGAAACTTGAGCGTGTTCTCAAGTGCGGCATGCATCCCCATGACTCCCGCGGTATTTAACGTTCCTGACCGAAGATTCAGTTGCTGTCCGCCACCGACGA
>CAUJKA010000109.1 GCA_963204965.1 Planctomycetota bacterium
GAGCTCCTCGAAGCACTTGCCGAAAGCGCCTCAGTTGATCCCGCACAAATCGAAAAGAACTGGAAATGGCGTGTCGAGAGTTTCGGTGAGTTGTATCCATTACCTGCGTCTGAAATGGCCGCCCAAGAGATCGCCACGATTCAAGGCGTTTTCAGATGCTTGGCTAGCCATATCGAATTGATTCAGGAATTGGCCGTCGATAATGACGCTTGCGTCGCAAAAAATGCACAAGCCGCAATCGATCACCTTAAAGCTGCGGGAGGCAATTAACAGATTGAGCAAAGCTGAAACTTCGTTGCGCACTGAAAAACTTGTCTAGCATTGAAACGTATCTCGAACCTACCCACTGAATCCAACGCAGTAGCGAGTCACAAATAGGGAAATCTGTTTGAACTCACCTACCGTTGCGGTAAACTACTGCTTCGCGAATATCAGAAGACGCGAAGAGCTGCGAGATGAACGAAGCGATAAACCTAAAACCCTCGGCAGGCCGTTAGAGCAAGGTTTGCTCAACCACTTGGTTGTTTTTTTGCTTGCCGTTACTCAATCCAGATCAAGGACCTAGTTGTTGCCGATGACCATTAAACTCCGAACATTCTTAATGACAGGAATTGGAATCGCAGTATTAGCGCTGGTCCTGTGGGACAGAGCACGCATAAACACCCGCAACGAAAGAGCCAAAGTCGAAGCCAAGGAAGATGCAATGAGGCGGCAGATGGCAGTTGTCAGTCAAAATCGCGCATCTCTTATCGCCGGCATTTACGATAAACTTCGAGAAGACACCAACACTCTAGATGTTGCTCTTTTTATTTCATCTACTGATGTCCTCAACACTCTTTGGAAGTACGAAAAACAAATTGATCAAGCTCAGCTTGAGCGTGCAACGGTCACCGCAAAGCGGCTTCTGGATGCGCTCGGCTGCAAAGAACCCGATGCTTTTTTCGAATTCGCAAGGAGAAAGATGACGGCGTTCGCCGCACTAAAGGGCTTGGAGGAAGATACAAATGAGTACTTTTTTGTCTTCTTGGGTTTGGAATCCTCTGAGGAGTTTGATCAATTTCAAGCGTTCATTTCAAGAGCATGTGCGGACATCGTATTCGACGGGGACGACCTAGAATCGCGAATGAAAAATGCACCCCGTGGAATATACCGGCTATTTTGACGGCGTGCGAAATCGAGTCCCCGGAGTAACCATCAGTTTGTAGGTTTCGTGTCGTCTGACCCAAAAGCCTGAAAAGGCATCAACAGAATAGCCCAGGTCACAGCGCTGCGCCGCCCTGGGAAACCGAAACGATGGAGCCAACCTTTTCCGAGTAGAGGCCTTGATGAGGCGATACAATAATCCACGGAAATTAACCCTCTGGCAGCGAGTTGACTTTCAAACGTATGAACTACGACTTGGGATTGTTAGTTTTTGGGCCTCGGTGTTGCGAAAGTTGGATGATGCATGCGGCCTCGTCGGGTACGCTTTGTCCGTCTGTTTCGAAATGGCGATGTTGACGCAGTTCGGTGATGATTGTCGTTCGTCGAGCGAGAAAGGGGGCGATTATGAACTCGAGGTTTGATGGTTTACTTCCCGAAGGATGGTTCGCTTCGACCGCTGAAGAATCCGCATCGCACTATGCGGAGTTGTTACGTGAACTCGCGACTGGACACCCTCTTTACGACGTCGCGTTAGATGTTGTAGCACATCGAGAGGGAACTGATGATATCCTTTGTCGACATCATTCCGAACCTGATCGACTCACCGTTGTCCATCTGACTTGGCGAGGCCATCCCGAAATAGCGCCCAGACTTCCCGCAATTGAATGCGACGGTACAATCCAAGACCTCTACGATTATGAGCGTCGGTTTGGAAGTGAATGTTGATGGATTTCCTTTCCCTTGGTCAGTTCGTTATCTCGACGGGAGTGGTGTCGGTGTAATTACACTCCCACTGTTCGTCGCTCATGGAGAATTCATGGACGCTAGGCTTCGCAAACTGATTGACGAGTATGTCGCTTCGGTGGAAGTGGCCGTTGACGCGTTGAATTCAATGGGTGTACCGAAACCAGCGTCTAACAACGAGTGGGCAATGTTCCAACTGCCTGACGACTTGGTTGCTCCGACCGGAACGCGGATTTTCAAGCATGGATACGGTTGCCGTTTCAAAAACGAGCTTGTAGACGTTGATTTCGACTTCGGCGAGTATGGGGAGATAGATGGATTTGACTGCTGGCGACTCTACGATTTCTGTCTCAAAAATCCAACGAAAACACTAGGGTTCGATTCGCAAAGTGAACTAGAAGTAGCATTCGAGGAAGCATGCGATGCCGAAGAACTGATTTATTCCGGCTACTTATTGTGGTACGATCGACAGACCCATCAACAGCATCCGTAAACGTAGCACTAACAAACCAATACACAAAAGTCGCTGACCGGCCTTTTACAAGGGTCTGTTGACTTTCCGCGACCAAAGTGGCCGTGATTGTACTGTTGGAAAGCCATAATGTCACAGGCTCTCATCCACTCAGCGATCGTGGTCGTTCGCCCAGAACCAAACGCATAGGCATTCTACTTCATGTTCAAATCGATCTTGCTGCTATTTCGAAAACACCGCTATAGGGCCGGTCGGCGAA
This sequence comes from Planctomycetota bacterium, assembly GCA_963204965.1. Classification (GTDB taxonomy): domain Bacteria; phylum Planctomycetota; class Planctomycetia; order Pirellulales; family Pirellulaceae; genus Aureliella. Next base: position 2,619 of record CAUJKA010000109.1, read on the forward strand.
TATCCCAATTTATTGCTCGAGACGTGCGTCGCGATATTGAAGTTATCTCTAATTCTCGATTGGAGGAAGGATTCATCACGGTCCGCACTAGGACTACAAACATCCTCTATCAGATGAGTGGGTTAGTGGCAAAGTCCGAATTTGATGGTCCTCGCGAGGTTGCAATTGCGGACCTTTGGCATTGGACCGGAAAATCTTGGGGCGGTTTACCTGATGGGACTTCGCTTGTTGGTACACACCATCTTGAAAGTGACTTGAAAGCGGAAACATGATTGCCGAGGCAGTTTTTTGGTCTGGCGGAACGTATGTATTGTGGCCCGTTGTCAAATCACGGAAGCTCGTGAGCTGGTTCCATCACCTAAACTTGCGACGTAACAAAGCGATGTACCATAGTTACGGAATCGTACGGCTTTGTTACGGAAAATCCATCGACGCGACTCAGTCATTTCGATCGTTCGCAGATTAACGACACACATGCTTCCTCCACAACTACAATCACTCTTTGACACAATAGACCGCCGTGAGCGCCCCGAGGACGTTGCGCGACTGGTTGGTGAAGCGGCAGCACTATCGGCTGTGGAGCGGAAGATCATTTCGAGTGCATGTGCGCGATCTAATAGATGGTCTTCGATGATGGCTGATTTTGCTCGCCCTTCCGACATGGCACGGCAGATTTCCATTGCCCGCACCCTGTTTGAGAGTCCTGCCGATGTGGACGCTTCCGATATGGATGCTATGGCGGATTACATCCGGCAAATCGAACACGAAATCGGCAAGGATTTTGGAGCCAACGACTTCAAGAAAGATAGATTGTCCCGTTCGCAACGCTCTGCCAAAGGGATGGACATCTCGAAAAGGCAATACAACAAACGGTTTCGACTTGCCGCTCGTATGGAACGCAAGCGTTTGCGAGTGATTCGCGAACAGCTTAAGCGAAGCTTGACGCTTGCAAGTAAGAGTCGGCTTGCCAGCCAACTGACGTTTGTCCATTTCGAGGATGCAAACACCGCTTGTTTTATTGCGTATTACGTCGCGCGTTGTAACTTGCGAAGCGTTTTCACGAATCAATCGCAGGCACGTCCATTTGACGAAATCTGCGAGATGCTCTTGAAGCGTTGCCACGAATCAGAATCGACGAATTGGATGGCGATTGCCCACGTGCTACCTGACGCCGACGTACTTAAGAACGTTGCGGCCAAGGATCGTGGTAGATTGTTGGGGGAATGCTTCGCCGTCATGAAATCAGCGGCAGAGTTGCTTCGTGAGATCTGGGATCAAGGCAATCTCAATCGCGAAACAATGATTGTTCGTCGCGGAAACGACTCCACAACTTGGAATGTCACGGCTGGCGCATGGAACAAACTTCGAACTGGATGGTTTACTTTACTTTTTAGTTTGGGACTTGAAGATTGGATTGAATCCATGTGTCCAGGTAAGGTACTGCGACTGATGGCGGCCGATGTAGCGGCCTGGCACCGCGCATCGGGAGGTGATCTTCACGCAGACACGGGGCCTTGGTGCGACCTGCCATTACCATGGGAAGTGCTCAGTGGCCAACCGTGTACGAAGAGCCGGGTCTTGGAGGTCTGTACGAAATGGCATGTTGACCCGGTAAAGTCAGGTTGGGTTGCACCGCCGCCCGATCGCAAGATTGCGCGATACTCGCCAACGCCTGAACTTGTTCACGGGGTGGAGGTAGCAAGCCCGCAACTGGCAGCACTTCTTCGCTCACTTGGCGTGTTTTCGGGGAAACCAGTGTCGGGCATAATGAAGAATGAAGAATGAAATGCTGGGATAGCTCAGTGGTAGAGCGTCCGGCTCTTGGACCGGATGGACGCAGGTTCGAGCCCTGCTCCCAGCTTTTATGTACGTAGGCGAACCATCGATTGTAACCCGTCGTAACGGAGATACGTTACTTTGCAGCAATTTCAGCCCGGCCGTGAACGACGCAGCCAAATCGAGCGGTCTTGAATTGTAGAAACCTCAGTCGCCATTCGGTTACAGCGACTGCGTCCCGACGAAGTAGAAGTCTCTCATACACTGAACGGCCTTTTCGCCATGGGGATCGATCACGCAGCGATTCGCTTGATTCCAGCAGCATTGTGGCTAGCCATCATATGGACAGCCGAAACCTATGTTGCCCAGCCGAAAGATCAACAATGAAGGGTAACAAAGTTATCCATGCAGTACTCGAAGACTACGGATAGCAGTGGTACCCTTTCGGCCCCTGCCTCGTGAAGGTAGGTGTTACGCTCGAAAGACATCATTCATACTCGCGCACATGACAATTGATACCCCCAGAATGATCATCATCGGAGTCTTCGCGTTATGCGCTATTTTGATACTTGTGTGGGCAAGTTGGCCCCCTAAGCCATCAAAACAGCAGTTGTTCGCTCAGCGTCCATATGCAACTTTCGTTAATGACTGGTGTCGACACGATTTCTATCGTGATATTTCCCTCGCACAAGTCACTGCACATTGGGGCGAAAACGCGTTTGACTATATCTTCTACGTCGAAGACTCTGCTGTTGATTACACAATCGCTATAATTCAGGTCTTCAATTGGGTGGCGCCAGTTCATTTTAAGACAGTGTTACGATTGACTGACGGCAGTGATATTCAAGTGGATTGGAAGCCTGTGAAGGGAAAGCTACTGGGAGAAGCGACGGGATTGTTGATGATTCCCAAATCCATTGTCGGTGGTAAGACCGAGGTGCTAAGCTAAGCATATCAAACCGATGAACACCAAGCCTGCGATGAGATCTTTGGACAATGGTGCCGTTCTCGGAAAACAAAAAAGTCGCATATCCTGGGAGCCACCGTGGCATTCAAAGATACGTTTCCGGTAGAGGTTGAATTCGAAATCGATCGCAAGGTGTTGGTGCGCTATTATCGACTCCAGTCACTTGTCGGATGTGTTTCGGTCAGTGTGCCGTTTGGTGTGCTAGTTGCCGTTGGTTTACTGCAATCGTTTCTCCTGATACATCCAGAATTCACTCTGTGGCAAAAAGTCCTCTCGTGTGTTTGCTTTGTGTCTGGAGGACTAGTGCTTGGACTACTTGTCGCAGCGGTGTTCTATTATCCTTACTTCCACAAATCGTCGAATCTTGCCGCACAGAATTTACGACTCCGAGTAGAAGGCCCCTATTTGCGTCTGATTTCGGGATCCTACTTTGTGATTGATCGGCGATACCATTTCAAGGATATCCATACATATACGACCTGTCAGGGTCCGCTACTCAAGCGATTCGGGATGAAAACACTTACGTTTAACGTGTCCGTGCGACAAATGCCTCCAGTCCAAATTGATGGACTGATCGACGTCGATTCAGTTCGCGACAAACTGTGTGAAATTGATGCTGCTCGAGAACTGTCCTAGAATTACCCGCAACTGCCCAAGTTGCGGACGCGTCTGCCCGCGCTGTGAACACCGATTTGATCCGGTGGGCAGGTCGTCGACTTGACGAGTGCAAGCCAAAGAATTTTTATCCAACTGCAGTCAAGCTAAGATTTTCAAGCATAAATTCTTCCTTTTCAGGATGGGGCGTCCGGCGGCGTGATCTTGTGAGTTGTTCGTGGCGCTCGAGTGTCATTAGTCGCCAATACGACTCGAAAACCAGCCACAGCGGTTCCAGCTAGTTTTTAATGGGGTGTTCATTAACCCACATCGACATGTTGAGGGTGCCTGTTCCAAGCCCTGCCGGACGGAGCCATCTCGCCCACCTGTCATCCAAGATGTAGGCGTTTATTGCGCGAGATTGAACTTGCTACTGGGGCTTAACAAATCGAATTAGGTAGTTCTCCTTGAAGCCTTCAACGTTGACTTGGTCCTTGAATTGAAATCCCGCGGATTCAATCTCCTTTCGAAACACTTCTAAGGGCGCACGAATGTGACCGTTGAGCCATTGTTTGCGTTCGGCGCTGACATCCGGGTCGCGATAGAAGTCAACTAAGATCAACATGCCTCCAGGCTTTAACGCCGCATGAAGTGTCGCGAGGGTTGCTTCGGGAAATTCAAAGTGATGGTAGACGTCACAAATGAGCAGTCGATCAACACTATTGCGAGCCAGATTCGCGTCGCGATCGGAGCAGAAGACGACTTGCGAGTTCTCTAACTTTTCTTCCGCCACGCGCCCACGCAAATGCTTCACGAAGCTTGGTGAGATCTCAACGGCGAAGAGTTTACCCGAGCCACCTACGGCAATCGAAAGCGGCTTGAGGAACAACCCAGTGCCAGCGCCGATATCAGCCACCGCCAAGCCTTCCTTCAGCTCCATCGACTCAACAATTGCACGACGTTGCGCGAACACCTCACGACTTTCGATTTCGAAGCGTTTGATGTACTCCTCGGGCTTCATGTTGGGATCCAGAAAGCCGCGATTAATATCATCCGGCAGATTCTCGGCCCGTTTTACTTCAGCTTGGCCTGCCTTGGTCTCCTGACTCGGCTCAACCAACTTCCCATCGGATTTCGGCGTCTCTTGCGCAATCAGTGCCAACGGATGAGCAAGTGATCCCAAGAAAAGAAGTACGAAAACAACTGATTGGCGAAAAAGGAGCATCGATTCGTTCCGAGGGTTGAGGCGGTTGAAGGCCAGAAAATGAGCTAACATTGTAACCTCAAATGACTCCTTCGGGCATCTCTCTGCAACAACTCATGGACTACCTTTCATCTCCTTCAGGTCCATTCAGCGCGATCGATGCTTAAGGAAATTGTGTTAAGATAATGGAGTAAAACGCATTACGGTTAGCTAGTCACAAGCAGGTATGTACCAACCTATGATTTCACCGCTCGATCGACGTCGCTTTGTTGCAACTACTGGTTTGGGAATTGGCTCGCTGCTCATTCAAAATCGATCGCGCGGGCAGCAAGATGCGAAGACCTCAACGCAGGCCTCGGGAAAGCGGGGAGCTGTAGCTTCGGTTCATCCCTTGGCAACGCAAGCGGCCGTCGACTGTTTTCAGCGAGGAGGCAATGCCATCGATGCGGCCATCGCTGCGTCGATCATGCTGTCTGTTGTTGATTCACACAATTCAGGAATTGGCGGAGGTGGGCTTGCGCTGATACGATTGGCAAGCGGAAAGACGATCGCCTTGGATGGTCGCGAAATGGCCCCCAGTCGCAGCCTGTCCAGTCAATACATCGGTAAAGATGGCAAGCCCGACCCCACGCTTAGCCAAGAGGGACCACTCGCCGTCGCAACGCCAGGCTTGATCGCGGTACTGGATCGCATGGCGCGAGAGTACGGAAAGGTGTCGTGGAAAGATAGCTTGCTGGGTGCGGCTGAAGTTGCTGAGAAGGGTTATGCAATCAGCGGCAACTTCGCTTCGGTCATCAAAGAGAACGCTGCCAAGCTGCGCAAGTACCCTTCGTCGGCTTCAATACTCCTAGATTCGTCGGGACAACCGTGGAAAGAAGGTTTGACACTTGTACAGAAGGACTTGGCTCGTTCGATCAAGATGATGGCCGAGCACGGTAGCGATTGGTTTTACCGCGGCGAGTTCGCTGAGCGAGCTGAGACTTTCATGAAGGAACAAGGCGGCTTTCTTCGCGCTGACGACTTCGCAGGCTATCAAGCCTTAGAGCGAGTAGTGATCCAGTGCAGCTATCGCGATCATCGCGTCTTGGGCTTCTCGCCGCCAAGTTCAGGTGGCATACACATCGCTCAGATGCTGACGATGCTCGAGCCCTTCAACATGGCCGAACTGTTCAACAATCAACCTGCTAAAGCGTATCACTTATTATTGGAAGTCATGAAGCGGGCTCTGGCCGATCGAGTTCACTGGCTGGGCGACGCTGATTTCACCAAAGTCCCTCGCGGTTTGCTGGATGCTGAGTATCTCAAGTCCCGTGGCGCCTCAATCGATCTCGATCGCGCTACCAAAGTCGAAGGACATGGAGTTCCGCCACGAGCCGACTTAGACCTGTTTGGTCGCGGTGGTCATACGACTCACCTCACCACAGCCGACGCCGAAGGCAATGTCGTCGCGCTGACTCAGACAGTGAACACCAGTTTTGGATCGAAGCTGATTCTTCCAGGTACTGGCGTTGTGCTCAACAACGAGATGGACGATTTCAGTTTGGCTCCTGGCGTTCGAAATGCGTTCGGATTGTTGGGTTCTGAAGCCAACGCGATTGTGGCCAAGAAGCGACCGCTTTCCAGCATGAGCCCATCGATTGTGATCGACGCGGACAATCAGCCCGTTTTCACCTGTGGTGCCGCTGGCGGTCCAAGAATCATTACTGTGGTGCTTCAGTCGTTGGTCCGAGCTATCGATCTGAAGCTTTCACCAGAAGAGATCCTGGCGCAACCACGCGTGCACCACCAATGGTCGCCAGATCAAGCTGTTGTGGAAAATAGGATGCCTGCCGAAATCGTTAAGCAGCTCGAGAGTATGGGGCATCAAGTTCAGATGAACAAGCATGTTGCAACGGCTCAAGCCCTTCGCATCAGTCGGCAACAATTGTCCGCTGCTTCCGATCCTCGCGTTCCAAGTTCAGCGCAGGCCTTTTAGACGCTGTGTTTTGTTCGCGCAGTTAAGTCGCCTGGCCTCGTAACACTAATTTCTAATCTTCAATGAAATCACTTAAGCAACTCGGTCAAGAGATCAACGAAATCAACCGCGAAAAGGGCTGGCAAGTCTGTAAGCCAGAAGATTGGCAAGAGACCTACAAGATTCCGGGCGTGCTGGCTCTGATTCATAGCGAAGTATCGGAAGCGTTAGAGGCCTTTCGCAAAGGTGATCAAGAGAACTTTGCTGAAGAACTTGCCGATGTGCTAATTCGAGTGCTCGACTGCGCCTCGGGACTTGGCTTGGATTTGGACGCTGAGGTTGCTCAAAAGCTTGAAGCGAACAGACAACGTGAGTTCAAGCATGGCGGAAAACGAATCTAGAGTCCACCAAACTTCACGCAATTAGAATTAACCTACGCAAATTAGAATGAACTACCTTGGCAGATCGCAATAGATTTACACGTCACCAGCGTTTGCGTCGCAGCGAAGACTTTGCTGCCGTATATGACTCAGGACAAGTCGTGTCCGATGCGATGTTAGTGATTCACGCGATTCGAGATCCCGAACAGTCAACTCGGCTTGGCCTGAGCGTATCGAAACGCGTTGGCAATTCGCCGACTCGGAATCGATGGAAGCGATTGATTCGCGAAGCGTTTCGGTTGAACTACACCACGCTACCGAGCAATATGACGATCGTCGTTCGGCCTCGTAAAGATGCAATTCCCGAAGCGTCGGCGATTGCCGAGTCGTTAGTTCGCTTGTCCAAGCGACTGGGCCGCCGCGTCTAGTCGAAACAACACTTCGGTGCATTCGCAATATCGGTCGGTTTCTCCAGAATGACGCGTCCCCGTGATAACAAAACCGTTTTTGGTGAGCACTCGAATCGAAGCGACATTGGTATCTGCCGCAGTGGCGAAGATGGGCCTGCGATCGGTCTGCTCAAGCATCAAACGAACCGCTTCTGAAGCGATTCCGCGTCCCCAAAAACCGTAGCTGACCCAATAACCAATGCAGAACTCATCCTCGGCCATAAAACACGAGATCGATCCGGCAACTGTTTCATCAAAGAGAATTGTCTTCGCACTTACGCCCGCATCTTTGAGAATTCGATCCCAACGCTGATAAAAGGCCTCGGAGCCCTGTGGCTTCATCGCGGCCATTTCGTTGGCAAGCTTGTTCTGTTGATCTTCAAAGAAGATTGGTAAGTCGCTTAGTTCAACGTTGCGAAGGCGAACGGACATGGATAACAAGCTTTCAACGAAGAATAGTGTGGGAGTATGTAGAGTGTGAGGGCAATCTTCAGCCAGTCCGCATCAGCGGTTGCTGTGTTCAGCTCCAGCAGGAAGCATAGAGGCTTACTCGATTGCCTTGAACGACATGCCCCCGCTGGATCGCAATTGCAAGTCGTAAGTCATGCCCTCGCGAACCTGAATTGAGATTGCTTCGCCATTGGCTGCGCGAATCCCTATCTCAGAAGCCTTCTTCGGATTGTTGGCGAACTCCCAGAAGTCGCCCCACAATCGCTTTTCGAAATCGGAGATCGCACCGCCTCGAGCGTAGGCTTGTGGTCGCATGCCAACTTGGTCTAACGATACGCCTTCGTTGGGTTGTTGATTCTCAGAGAAGATTCGTCGAAAGAGCACAAGTGACGTGCCGCGTTCCACATCGCCTTGCTCAACATATTTGTCGTCGAACTTAATCACCCAATTATCGATGTAGACGACATCGCCAGGCAATTCGATTTTCTTGCCCTCGGAGATCGGTTCGCCTGCAGGTGAAAGTTCAAAAAACTCCAACTTGCTTCCCTTAACCGCGCCATTCTCATCTTTGTCGACCGAGATCACCTTGATCCGCGCCAAACGTTGATCGGTCTTGAGCAGATGCATCGACGTTTCAAGCTTCTCGATCAGCTTAGCTTTCTCGGCAACATCAAGCTTAAGAGCACCGTTCTCCGCAACTTTGACGTCGAGGTCTTTCTTCAAGCCGACCAGTTGCCCCTGAGCGGCTTCCAGTTCGGCTTCCTTATCCTTGAACGCGCGTTCATTGGCAGTGTATTGTGAATAGCCGATATAACCACCCGCGCCGACGATTGACACAAGTCCGGCAAAGGCCACTGTTCGAACGGTAGAATTGACTGTCTTGACGGTTTCTGTAACGGAACCCATCCAACAAACTCCAAGGCTGGTGAAGGTTTTTCTGAATTGGGAGATCATTGTAACAAATGATCGCCTGTGGACACATTGCAACAAGGAGTCTCAATACCGACCTACGTTTGTCCCCTTGAACCTGCTCCCACGCAGATCTGCCCGAGAAGCACAGCAACGAAAAAAGCCGCTGCGAATGGCAGCGGCTTTAGTTGTTTGTTAGTTCTCGTTGGAGACAGGAGTCTTATCCAACTACGTGGATCTCATTGGAGATCTCATTCATGCCACAGCATTTTCGAGCGATCGACACTGCGCGATCTTTGTTGTTGTGATCGTTGACTTTGCCACGAAGGACAACCAGCGAACCGGCGCACTGGCAGTTAACGCCTTCAACATGTGACTTTACCAACAACTGATTAATCGTCTCACCAATTGCGAAGGGTGTGTATAGCGAGCTATTCATGGTCCACCTGAGTAACAGATTAGCATCAAAAAGGACGGATTTCTAAATCCTAGTCCGCAGTTAGCTAGCAAGCCAATTTTTGGAGTCAGCCTGCTGCAATTTCCTGCCAGTTTTTCTTCGGCCGAATCGGGCGGTTCCAACTGGAAAAACTGGAGGGCCAGAAGCCGATTTCGCCAAGTTTTTACCGCATGAACTACATGAACCACCATCAATTAGCAGACTGGATAGACGGCTTTCTAGTATTAGAGTTGCGAATTTTGCTTTGCGGTTCTACCGTTCAATTCGGGCCAAAATAAGTAGTGGACGAGGTTACGAGTCCCCCAGGGTTCCTACAAAAAGGACTCGTGACCTCGTCCACTACGAACTTCATTGACGGTATTGGGCTTAATGATGGCGAAAACTCCCTAAACGTCGCAAGCCCGAAGGTTTTGGTTTGTTTTCAATGATCAACCGACGTCTCGTTCCAATCCGCGTCGCCCACAGCCGAACCGCCAAGCCCGCTAAACCAGCTACAATACGCCGAAGCACAGGTAGCTAGTATGGTTGACGAAAAACTGAAAAAGAATCGTTTCACTTGGGTTCGTATGGGCGACAATGGGCCAGTCATTCGCTGGGGGCCAGTCGGTCTGGTGATTGCTGGAAACCTTCTCTGCT
>CAUJKA010000110.1 GCA_963204965.1 Planctomycetota bacterium
AACCAAATCCAGCCACTCTCAAGCAAAATCGTTTAGCAGTCGCCTCTCAGACCTGATGTTAAACGAATCGGACAGAAGAACAGTCGCCTTCGGCTTGCCGTTAAACGCCGTTAAACGAAACTGCGGCGACGAGCCAGGCTAGATCTGATGCGTGTCATTCTGATAGAATTGATCTGATGCTCGATTACATTTTACTCTTTGAGTCGGCTCGACGACAATCTCGCCGACAGAGCACACCTACTCCTCGTCAATTGCCTACTCCCATGAACCCTGTTGAAGCACTTCTCAATCCAAATGGTCCGTTAAATGAGGAAGTCGCGCGACGATTGTGGAAAGCACGCAAATCCAAACCACTTTGGGCTAAGCGACTTCAAGAAGCTCAATCTGTCCAAACGCTTGAAGGTCTGCTTCATGCGGAAGCTGGCGATTATCTTTGTCGCGGAGTCAACGGTGAACTATGGCCGCAAAAGGCAGTAAAGCTGCTCGAAAAGTACTTGCCCACCGAATCGTTCGACAATGGTTGGCAGTGCTTCAATCCCAAGCCCGACTCGGAGGGGGTCGAAGCTACGCAAGTCGATCACGCCTTCCGCATTCAAGCTCACTGGGGAATTCTCAACGGCAAGGCAGGCGATTACGTGGTCCGCAGTCGAACTGATTCCACCGATGTTTGGATAGTCGATAAAGCAATTTTCGAAGCCACCTACCAGCGCGAATCAGCTTGATCACTCGGTTTGGATTGAACGTAATGGAATTTCGCCAGAATTCCCGTGCCAGAATTGTCTGTGCTCAGGAACTCCCATCGCTCAGAATCGCACGTTCCGCTTAGAATGCCGTCACGCTAACACGTTTCGGCTAGTTTGCTTGCAACAGGAATTCTGGCGAATTCCACTACCTAGTCTACGTCGAAGCCGATTGAGCAGACTCGGGTTGGAAACGCAATTCAGCCTTATCCAAACAACGAGCGATTTGACGAACGGCTTGTCGTAAACGGCTTTCGTTTTCAACCAAAGCCATGCGGAGGTAGCCTTCACCGGCTGGTCCAAATCCTGTTCCAGGACTGACAGCCACGTCGCCATCCTCAAGGAGCATCATGGCAAAGTCGAGCGTATTCATGCGCTTCATCCACTTGTCTGGAATCTTCGCCCAAACAAACATACCAGCTCGCGGCGTATCAGCTTGCCAGCCAATCCGACGTAGTCCATCCAGCAACGTATCGCGGCGGCCTTGATAGATCTCTGACTGACGCTCGACAGCCGCTTCGGTATCGCGAAGCGCGACGATCGCAGCGATCTGAATAGCTTGGAACATTCCGTAATCGTAGTAGCCCTTGATTGTCGCCAAGCCGCGGACCATCTCGGAATTCCCCGCGCAAAAGCCAACACGCCATCCGGCCATGTTGTAACCCTTGCTCATCGTGGTGAACTCAACACCAACATCGATCGCGCCCGGAGAAGCGAGGAAGCTCGGCGGCGTGTAACCGTCAAAGGCCACGTCCGAATAGGCGAAGTCGCTGATCACCATAAAGCCATAACGCTTCGCCAACTTGACGACCTCGGTGAAGAAGTCTTGCTCCACCGTAACGGTCGATGGATTGTGCGGGTAGTTGATAATCAGCAACTTAGGCTTGGGATAAAAGTGCTGGCAGGTGTAAGCGATGTTCGAAAGGAACTTTTCACTATCGGCAACTTCCAGCGCTACAACATTACCCGCAGCCAACACGACTCCGTACATATGGACCGGAAAATAGGGAGCTGGAATCATGGCTGTGTCGCCGGGTCCCATCAGCGCTAAGCACATGTGGCTAAAGCCTTCCTTGCTACCCAAGCACACCAATGCTTCGGTTTCAGGATCCAGTCGGACACCGTATTTGCGGAAGTACTTGCTGGCTAGCTCGCGACGAAGATTCAAAAGCCCGTTTGACTTGCTGTACCCGTGATTGCGCTCGTCGTAGGTCGCTTCAACCATCTTCTCCATGACAATTCGCTGCGGAGGGTCGGATGGATTGCCCATGCCCAAGTCGATCACATCATTGCCGGCTCGACGCTTTTGGTAGAGCGTGTTGTTGATTCGTCCGAAGAGATACGGAGGCAGGCGATGGACCCGTGGAGCGAACTCGATGGAGAATGGCTTGTCAAATGGCGTCGAGTTGGAATTGGGTTGGTTCATGGGAGGAAAAGTCTGGAGAAGATCGTGGATTGAAATCTGAGATTAATTGTTGTGCGAATCGACCATCATGACTAGCGGATATGAGCAATTTTTACCGAACCTGGTTCGCCCTAGTTTCCTTTCGCTCGCACTACTATTCCCAACTCAAATAGAAAGGGCTGCACAAAATGCACAGCCCTTTTACTAGTGGAGTTGTCTGTGGATTGAGCAACCTAGCGATTGGCCGGCTTCACAGGCTGACCATTTGCCCCGGCCGCCGAAGCCTGGACAACCGGACTACCCATGCTGACCGAGCCCTCGAGGAAGTTCTCAATCGGTGTATTCTTGAGCATTGCATCCATCTTTTTTCGCATGGCCACGTTCAATTTCTTGGCTCGGATCTCGCGATAGATTTCGTCTTTCACAGCGGCCAGTTCCTGAAGGATTGGCTTAGTCTCCCCCTGCTTGTAGAGGATGCAGAACTGATCGTTCCAAGCGATGACGCCCGAGATCTCGCCGGCCTTCAGGGCAAAGGCTTCCTTTTCGATCGTTGGCATACCGCCATGGCGACGGATCGGTGGAATCTTGCCATAGTTGCTTCGCGATACAGGTTCGACTGAGTACTTGGCAGCAAGCTCACCAAAGTTCTTCTCGGTCAGAGACTGTCGAGCTTGTCGGAATACGTTTTCTGCATCCCGTTGATTCGAAAGCACAGCTACTAAGACTTCAGCTCGTGGACCAAAGTTGGCTTCGTAGCCCTTTTGCACATCCTCATCAGTAATTTGAACGTCACCTGCAGCCAGCTTCTTGAGCGCAGCGTTGGGCCAAACAGCATCTTGAATGTAGATGTCGTAGTTGACCTTTTCCTCTTTCATGACGACATTCAGCCAGCCTTCGACGTCAGGCTTGCCATCGGACTTGAGATAGCCCATCGCATCGGCGGCAGCCGCCAATTCTGCACTGAGATCTGCGTCGGTAACTGTGATGTTAGCCTTCTTCAGAGCTTCGACTAAAAGCACGCGATTGATCTCGCCTCGCAATACCGAACGACCGTGACGGTCGATGCAATCCTTAGCCAATTGATCACGAGCTACTGGTTGGTTGTTTATGAAGCCAGCAACGTTGGGATACTGCTTCTCCAATTCTGGGTTACCAATAACCGCAGTGACCTTACTGTTCTTTTGCAGCACCGCGAACAACTCATCAGCCGCTTTTCCAAGTCGCACATCGCGAAGCTGGTCGATGATACGCTCTTTGATCGCTGGCAAGAACTGTGGATCAGGAGTCGTGGGAGGGAAGTGACGTACGCACTGAAGAATGACGTTCATCTCGCCAACCTTGAAGACTGGGGAGATCTCATTCTCTTTCAGTTGGAAAGCGATTTGTTCCAGCTTGTCATCGCCGCTATTGTGTCGAATCGGTGGCAGCAAGCCTTCAACACTCGCGCTTGCACCATCTTCGGAATGCTCTTTGGCGACTCGACGGAAAATCTCAGGCTGTGCCAAGACTTGGCGATAAAGATCCTGCGCCTTCTCAGCTTGCGAGACCAGGATCATTCGAACCTGAACCTTAGGACCGTACTCGCTTTGAATGATCGAGTCGACTTCTTGCGGTGTTACGTTGATCTTGTCTGCTGCGAGAGCTCGTAGAGCCAACATCGGCCAGACAATTTCGCTGGCGTATTGTTGCGGCGAGATATCTCGCTCTTTTTCAAGTGTTTCTAGGAACAGCTTCGTCGATAGATTGACCTTGCTGGCAACGCGATCAATTTCATTGTTCACATCGGCTTGAGTAATCTTGATTCCCTTGGCTTCACAGGCTTGAAGAATCAGTTGCTTGTTGAGCAAGTTATCCAGCACGACGGTGCCAAAGCGCTTGATGCAGGCATCGGCAATCTTGTCTCGCGAAATCGTTTGACCATCGATGACCGCTACTACCATCGGAATCTTGTCCAATGGGCCGGCTGGTGCAGCAGCGCCTGTCGCAGGTGCCTGGCCAGCCTTGGCAGCAGGTGTTGTTTGCCCAGCCTTAGCAGCAGGCGTTGTTTGTGTGATGTTCTTGAGCGGTTGCTGTGCGAGCAGAGTCGCGGATGAAAGCGTTGAAACAACCAACAGCGAGCGGAACAATATTCGTCGTGACATTTGGGGGTTCCTCCTGAACCAGTCGATACTCTGTTTCTGCGAAGCTGAATTAAATCGGGCATTCAGCGTCAGATTTTGCGTTGTCAAGCTGACGTATTTGTAGAGCCTGTTCTCATGAGCGCTGGAAGGTTGGTCGGCAAACTAAAAATGAACAACAACAATGGCACGGGCGTCGAGGAAACCCATGAAAGAAAAGTCTGTTGTTAGCAGCAGTCCTCGCACTACATTGCGCTAACAGCGAATAATCCTGATAAGGCCGACCAGCCTTCCAGAGCCCACTGATTTGACGCTCACGCCAGCGCAATGGACCATCGCCAAGTGTTATAGTTGACCGCCGTCGAAACGAACAATAGCATTTTTACTTTGCTAGCTAGTCGTCCCTGTGCTCATTGAATTGGAGGGTATCTTAACCCGAAGCGTTAGCGAGGGACCTCTTGGATGAGGCCGGAAAACTCATTAAAAGTCAGTCCCTCGCTAACGCTTCGGGTTGCGAAAGAGCTTAAACGCTCAACTTCCCCCCAGCGCATTTTACGACTAGTATTTTTGGGACTCACGATCTCTCTGGCTGTCGACTTAGTGTCTAATTAGGCTAGCTAAACTTAAGTTCTCAGGGTGTCGAGTAGTCCATTGTCCCATAACCCGTCCGAGGCGATCCATGTTCCAGTCCAGCTCAAGTTTCTACTTTGAGAAGCTCTGCAAGTTCAGTTTTGTTATCGCGGCCTTACTTGGCGTGGGGGTCTTGACCGAGTCGAGATCGAGTGCACTCGCAGCGATGCAAGAGCCAGCCAAGGATACTGCCAAACCAAGTGCAGACCCGAAAGCCGAACAGCTCTGGGCCGCAGCACGGACTGGGAATCTGGAAGCTATCAACAAAGCCTTAGATGAAGGTGTCGATGTTAATTCGGCGACCCATTACAACTCGACTGCACTCACCTTTGCATGCGACCGCGGCCAGATCGAAGCGATCAAGCTGCTGCTCAAACGCGGCGCCGATCCAAACTTGGAAGACACTTTCTACAAAGCTTCGCCCCTGGATTGGGCGCAGATGAATGGCCACTACGAAGCCGTCTCGCTTGTCTTGGGTGGCGGAGCGAAAGGTGCGGATCGATTGCTCTTGGATGGAATCGGCAGTCGCGACAAGAAGCTGGTCGAAGCTGTACTCAACTCGGGTAAGGCTTCGGACAAAACTATTGCCGAAGGTAAGTTACAAGCGTCCGCACTAAAGCTAGAGGACCTTTTGCCGCTCTTCGATTCACTCAAGTTCGAAGCGCTGCCTGCCTATGCGCCTTCGAAAGAACTGCTTGAATCGATCGCCGGAAAGTACTCGACGCCCTCCATCCCTGTCACCATGACGATGTCCGTTGAAGAAGGGCAATTGAGCATGGAGTTCGGTGGGCAATCGATGAAGCTTGTCCCGATATCGGAGAATTTGTTTGCATCGGGTGGCACACGAGTCACAGTGAAATTGGAAGAAGGCAAAGTGACCGAGCTCACCCGATCGGCCGGCGAGAACTCCATCGCCTTTAAGCCTGGTGCTGCCCCTGAAGCTCCTGCGACTCCAGCTACGACGCCAGGCAAGACGGAAGCTGCTGAGGAAGAGTCCACGGAACCCGCTCCCTTCGAGCCCTCGTCGGCCGATGCTGCCGTTTCTTCAGTCAACTGGCCTTCCTTTCGCGGCGTCGGTTCGCGAGGCGTTGCGGATGGACAATCGCCACCGATTCAGTGGGATGCGGAAAGCGGCAAGAACCTAGCTTGGAAGAAAGAGATCCCTGGCTTGGGCAATTCGTGTCCCGTGATTTGGGGCGATCGACTGTACATTACATCAGCAGCCAGCGAAAAGGGCGACAAAGATGTGAAGATTGGACTGTATGGCGATGTCGCTTCAGTTGTTGACGACAGCACGTACGAGTTCGTTGTCTTTTGCCTCGACAAAAACACCGGCGAGCAGCTCTGGCGACAAGTGGCTCATACCGGTAAGCCCGCCGTGAAACGTCACTCGAAGTCTTCACACGCAAACTCAACCGTTGCGACCGACGGCAAGCATGTCCTTGCCTTCTTCGGAACAGAAGGACTGTA
This sequence comes from Planctomycetota bacterium, assembly GCA_963204965.1. Lineage (GTDB taxonomy): Bacteria > Planctomycetota > Planctomycetia > Pirellulales > Pirellulaceae > Aureliella. Next base: position 6,363 of record CAUJKA010000110.1, read on the forward strand.
TTGCTACGACAACAATGGCAAACTGCTATGGAAACGAGATTTAGGTTTCTTGGATAGCGGTTGGTTCTTCAATGCGGACTACCAGTGGGGCTTTGGCAGTTCACCGATCATTTTTGGCGATCGTGTGATAGTGCAATGCGACATTCAAAAGGAATCGTTCGTAGCAGCCTTGGACATTTCGACTGGCGAAGAGGTTTGGAGAACCCAGCGTGATGAAATTCCCGGTTGGTCTTCGCCAGTAGTCCATCAATTTGGCGACATACCAATGCTGATCACTCATGGAACTCGAGCCGCACGAGGCTACGATGCTCGCGATGGACAGTTGCTCTGGTCCATCCCAGATCATTCGGAGATCGTTGTGCCGACTCCCTTTGTTGCTCACGATCTGATCTTTGTAAGCAGCGGATATACACCCGTTCAGCCGATTGTTGCCATTCGGCCAACGGCCCGCGGTGAGCTCAAGCTGCCTGGAAAATCGAAGGACGATTCGACCGAAGTGACAAGTGGTACAGCAAACAACGCGAACGCGGGAATTGCGTGGAGTCACTTGCGCGGCGGTCCGTACATGCCAACCCCAATCGCTTACGGAGATTTTCTTTACACTTGTGCGAACAATGGCGTGTTGACCTGTTATCGAGCGACCACTGGCGAACAAGTATACAAGAAGCGATTGCCGGGCTCCGGTTCGCTCAGCTTTACAGGTTCACCGATCGCTGCAGACGGACATCTTTATCTGCCCGCCGAAGATGGCCAAGTCTATGTCGTTCGCGCAGGGGATAAGTTCAAGCTTGTTGCGACCAACCAATCAGGAGGCAAGGTACTGACGACTCCAGCGATCTCCCAAGGCTTTTTCTACATTCGCACGACTGACAGTTTGTTTGCGTTTAAGAGAGAATAGGCACGCTACTGCCGTTACTAATAGGGCATCGGCTAATAGGGCATCGGCGGCGCTGGGATCACGCGTTTGGCGACTCGCAGCTTTGCGCTTCGCGATCGCGGATTGTCAGAAGTCTCCGCGTCGCTGGCTTCGATGGGCTTGCGCGTAACGACTTCCAGTCGTGGATCGTCGCGGAATGCATGCTTCACGATGCGATCCTCCAGCGAATGAAAGCTGATGATGACTATCAATCCACCGATCGCCATACAGTCTGGCAATCGGCGCAAAGCGTTTTCAAGTATGTCCAGTTCCTCATTCACTGCGATTCGCAGCGCTTGGAAGGTGCGCGTGGCTGGATCAACGCGTCCATGTTTTTTGCCAAACTTTGATGGTCGACCGCCCGGAACACTGCGATAAATCAGCTCTCGCAATTGGTCAGCCGTTTTGACCGGGTCCGTTTTGCGAACTTCGACGATTCGTCGAGCAATCCGACGACTGAATCGCTCTTCGCCATACTTATAGATGGTGTCGGCAAGCGTTTTTTCATCGACGTGGGTGAGCCATTGCCAAGCCGGGATACCAGAACTGGTGTCGAAGCGCATGTCCAATTCACCTTCAGTCTGAAAACTGAAGCCGCGGTCGCGATCGGCCAATTGATCCGAGCTAAGTCCCAGGTCGAGCAAGATTCCATCGACGGGAGGCCAGTCCAAAAGTCGCAGGAACTGATGAGCTTGGTCGTAACTGCCATGCTGAACTACAGCTGGCGAGCTGAACATTGCCGAAAGTCGCTCAGTGGCAACCGGGTCGCGATCGATGATTAACAGTCGTCCTGAAGCTCCGATCGCTTCCAGCAACATTTTTGAGTGCCCGCCACCTCCACCCGTACCGTCGATCCATGTTTGTCCAGGCTCGGGCTTCCCAAACTGAATCACTTCCTTGGGCAAAACGGGGATATGTACGGTCGATTCCATGAAGTCAGCTAAGTCGAGTGAACAAATGGCCATTCGCAAATGCCTGACCCAACGCTAAGACGTGGATGGGCGGCAATTTCAGGCGGCTATGATAACTGATCGACCATGATAACTGA
>CAUJKA010000111.1 GCA_963204965.1 Planctomycetota bacterium
ACCCAGCCCGATGGGCTGGGCTATGTAAATTGCTGGACCTTCGGCCCGAAATCCCAGAATTAATGCAACGCGACTGCGGTTCAATGAGTGATCTCCCTACTGATCGCTCAATCGCTTGTAGTTTAGGACCCAGCAATCTGCTGGGCAAGCCAGCAGGATTCGAACCCCTGCGGCTTGTCGGAAAGCAACATGAAGAGAACGTCTACTTTTGGTCGTGTTCTGGATTCAGCTCGGGTTCATCAATGGCGATTTGGCGAAAGATCTCTAGCACTTGAGTTACCTCAAGCAGTTCCGAACTGGCGAGATTCCATTGACGCTGTGCTTCTGCAACCTCGCTGCCGGTGCCTGCTCCTGCTTGATAACGGCTTTCTGCATCTTGTTTCAACTTGGTCAGCGATTCCAGTTCGCTTTGCTTCTTTCGGACATAAAGTTTGAGTAAATTCAACTGCTGGTCGTAGCTGTTCCAAGCTTGCTTCCATGCCTTCATGGCAGTGGCGAGTTCCTTACCCTTGGATTCGTGCATCGGCTTTGATCGAGCAATCAGATTGTGCAAATCGGCCTCAGTAGTTTCCTTAGCCACTGTGCCATCGGCGATTAGATCGGCGAGGGGGCGGGAGAACTTTTTGATCAGATTATCGTGAGGCAACCAGTCTTCACGGATCGCTAGAACATCTCCTCGTAATGCTCGAAGCGTCCTAGCGATCGAAGTGACCTGTTCGAAGTAACTTCCGCTAGCTTGGACTATTGTTGTCGAAGTCGCGTTTACAGCCTTCATTGGTTCGTCGAGCTTGTTGGCTTGAACCTTGGGCTTGGGCGAATCGCTGAGCTCCTTCAATCGCTTCGAAACCAGATCGTCACGATTTTTCTCACGAGCTTGAAGGCTCTCTTGGATCGACTTGAGTTTGGCCTGCAGACGTTGTGCCTCTAGTCGAAGCACTTGCTGTCGAAGGTCGAAGGCTTTTTCTGCCTGGGGTCGTAGTTCAGCTAGCTTCGCTTTGGAGTCTTGCGATTCGTTGCCGACGCGAAGTTGATCAACGATTTTGGACTCCAAGTTTTCCAACTCAACTCGTAGCTCATCGACTGAAGATGTCGATGCTGGTTCCGGCGATGGTGAAGATGCCAGCGACGATGCTTTGCTACTTTTGGATTTCAAACTAGCGGCCAAGTCTCCGGGAGAGGGCTGAGCAGTCGAGCCATCGCTGATGTAGCCCCATTCAGCAAGCTTCTGCTTTGCCGCCTTCATCAAGCTTTGGCGTGAGGCATACACATGGACTAGCCCTGTGCCACCATTGAGCTGGATGCCTCTGGCTTGATGTTTGGGCAAGCTTTCCAGCCATTTCTGAAACTGATCGTGTATCCCCCCGTCTCGCATTTTGTCGTGGTTTGAAACTTGAATCGCCTCGTGCACAGGTTGAAGATCCGGATCTGTGGGAGATGTCCATGTCCCTTTGTCGGCAGCAAACGTGTAAAGATGATCGGGCGTTTGGACGGTCAGCATATTTGTGTTCACCAACGCCTCGGCACGAACTCCTTCAGGAAGTTCAATGACATCCCAACAGCACTTCGATGCACTGAACCCGGCAATGGCGCCCTCCAATTCGACTACCGCAACGAATTTCGCAACTTTCGGGACTATGCTCTTTTGCGGAGGGATCTTCAATACCTCCCAGTCTCCGATCTTGGCGCTGAATCCACGGAGTTCATCTAACTTCTCAGACCATGCAATTATGATAGTGTCGCCGCCAACAACCCTCTCGTTGGAAGCCTGCGACAGTTGTGAACTACGAGCACTATCTTGCTTCAACTTATCGTAATAGGGCTCGAATTTGCTTGAAGTCGATGGCACGGTTGCAGTTGGATTCGTTGAAACGTCTGGTGTTTCTTGAAACGCGGCCGCCGAGCCACAGAACACGAGTGAGAGTATGGCAATAGTTTGAAGGCGAAGTTGGTGCATGATAGAAAGGTTCCTCGGGCTAAAAACGCTGTTGGTTGGATAACTACTCTTGTTCAATTTCAGTGGATAGCTTGTCGATCTCACCCGCCAGACTTTGCAACTGTTTTTCTAGATCGTCGTCTGAGGCTAGTGCGATATCTTCGGAGCTTTTGATTTGCTGAGTCGGTTCAAGGGCACTTGCACTCTCTCCCTTCGTTGAGTCATTACTCATCGCGGGATCGTCACTAGGATTGACCGACTGCCCAGCCTTCGTGTCACTAGCCCCCGTGTTGATCGGATCGCGTTTCCAGAACATGGTCGCAACCACGATGCAAAGAGTCGTAACCACCACGAACGTCAGCAAGCGAGTTGCATTAACAAACGGCTTGGGCAAAAGATCTTGAACGGCTTCAGGCAAGGCATGTTGGCCTGGATGAAGGTGATGCGTTAAGCACTCTTCGAGCAGATGAGCGACTTCGTCGGCTGAGCGAAACCTATCGGCGGGATCTTTAGCGAGCAGCTTGCCGATGAGTGCTTCGAACCAGGGTGCGACCGTTGGAGTCAATTCGTGGATCGGCCGAGGCTGATCGTCGGTGACACGACGCAGAATGCCATACGTTGTTTCAGCCCGAAACGGCGGGCGTCCTGTGATCATCGCGTAGAGAACACTTCCCAACGAAAACAGATCACTGCGAGCATCAAGGCTGTCGCCGCGAGCTTGTTCGGGCGACATGAAATGCGGTGTGCCTGCAATCAGTCCACTGCGCGTCAACGAAGCATCGTCGACGGCTCGAGCTAGCCCGAAATCGGTCAACATCACTCGATCGACACCGCGTTCGATCAGGATGTTCGCTGGTTTGACGTCGCGATGGACCAAGCCTTGTGCGTGAGCTGCAGCTAGTCCGCGAGCGATTTGTAGGCCGATACGCAGACAGTCCTCCATCGCAAATGGCCCTGTGCCATCCAGCCTTTCCTGAAGCGATTGGCAATCCAAATACGGCATTACCAAAAACGGAAGTTGCCCTGTCGAATCGACCTGCAAGATGGGTACGACATTGGGATGAACGATCGCCGCCGCAGCGCGTGCCTCGCGAGAAAATCGTTTTCTCGCGGCAATGACAGAGGCCAGATGCGGGGCCATGACTTTGACTGCTACCAGGCGATTCAATTCCGCTTGATAGCCCTTCAGTACAACTCCGTGAGCGCCTTGACCGATGAATTGCCGAATCTCAACGTTGCCGAGTGTTCCTATGGCATCGGGCGTGTCGGCTGGCTGAAGGTAATCGACGATGAAGTCACTGAGCTTGATCCTATTGGACTCAATGCCATCTTCGTCATCATCTAGCGATAGCTTTCTGGCTTCGTTGTGCTGCCTGTCCGCGTTGTAGTTCTTCGTATCGGCGTATCGAGGCCGTTCGCCGCTAAGACTCGAATCGTTGCTCGACTCATCGCGCAGCGCTTGGCCAATAGACATCCAGTTCGACGGATGCGCGGCAAGCTCTTCCAATTTTTTACGGCAGCTTTCGCATTGGCTGAGATGTTGTGCCAACTGCTCTTCTTGGACTTCAGACAGTTGATCGCCAAGCGATAGCTGAAGTAGTTCGAGGTTACAGGTAATGGATGGTTGCATGGTAGCTGCACTGTAAGGCGGCACGGGTTCGATTGTGTCAAAGGGGCAATTAAGTCGATTTAAGTTCCGGCCAAGTCTTAGTTATTCGATGTCAATTTCTTGGACCTTGAGTTTGATACGCGACATGATGCGACTGCGCGACATGTAGATACTGCCGGGAGTCAACCCCAATTCCTTGGCGACTTCATCAACTGGACGTCCGTCGATTACTGTGGACCAAAAGGCCCGCCAACTGGTTTCAAGAAACTCCTGTCGTATCTGTCCAGCGGCCCAGACGATCAATTCATGTTGGTATTTTTGCAGGACCGCTTCGCTTGGAGGGTGGGCAACATTTTCGAGCAGGGCGACCCAATCGGTCCCTCCCACGGCACCGATCTGCTTGCGTTCGCGACTCATAAAGCGAATGGCCACGTTTCGCGCAACGGTGGTCAACCAACGTCGGAAGGAAGCGTCCGTACCGTCGCTTTCCCACTGCTCGATCGACTTAGCGATCGCCAAAAGTACTTGCTGAGTGACGTCAGGAATGTGTTGTTCGGGGACTCCTTGACGACGAGCCAACTGATGGAGGAAGAG
>CAUJKA010000112.1 GCA_963204965.1 Planctomycetota bacterium
CATAAAACGCATCTTGATTGAACGAACGTTCCATGAAGGGCTGGAAGCGACTGCTGACAATATGCTCGAAACCAATCTGCTCTTTTTGATTTCCAATTCGCATGTGACCCAGAATTGGTATCTCGTTGATTTGGTACCAAAGATCAGTTGGTGCGGTTAGGGTTTCTTCGAAGAAAGTGAGTCCACCAGCGCCAGCAGGTTGGGAGCGCACGCGGGCCGAATTTACAAAGTCAAATTCGCACGCGTATTCGTGTACTTCGTAAAGCACTCCGTCGATTCGCATTCGAGCTCGACGGAAGTCGACGCCATCACCATATGGCTGATTGATGTTCTGCTGTACGTTGCGAGGAGGTTTGAACCAAGCTGTATCGAACTGTACTCGCCCACCGATGTGCGTCTTAAAGTGCTTGTTCTTTGTGGAAAGCTCCAGGCCGTCATTCCACTTGGCTGACATCTGCAGCTCTTTGTCCTTCTTCTCCTTGGGAGTCAACTTGGCTTCGTCTGCGGCAGCTTTGTCCTTGATGTATTTGTCGACGATCTTTTTGACGTCGTCTTCCGACAAGTTCTTCGCCGCATCCGATGTCGCTGCGTCCTTATCCGACTTCGGACTGCTCACAACCGCCGGAGCTGGCTGAACTTCAGAAGGCGACCCTTCCTGTACCAGCATCAAGTTGGGTGCAGGTTGATCGAAAGGCGACCCTGTGCCACGAATTGGATCGTTGGCGATCGTGGTGGCTGCGAAAGAAAAGCCAAGTCCGAGACTCAGCGCAAGCTTCAACTTTTTACGGAGGAGTTGTTTCATCGTCATCCCTGACATTGCAAGCAAAGGCCGGACATTGGGAATTCCTTTTCCCACCGTCAATTACGACACTTTCATCTTCTTTTCTGCGATGCGAGTCGGATGAATACTCCAAACCTTAATGGCTATGCCTGCACAATCGATACGAACAGACTGTTTGGATCGATTCAGTTTGCGGACATCCGCACTCAGTGCTCCCTTCGCACCAGCCTGCGATAAATTTCCGACGACGGTCACGTGTGCAGCAAAGGAAGTGCACTCACTCAAGGTCCTCACTAAAAGTTCATCGCCAACCGGCCGTGCCTAATTACAGCCATTGGAATGTCCGCTCAAGAGGCCTAAAGAAACCGGAGTGCCGATGGTTCCCCCCTAAAGTTTGTGGGCCGAGTGCACCTCGAGCGTATCTGCACGGCTCGGATAGAGTGGAAGCCGCGCCAGCCGCCAAACTATTGCTAGCAAGTCTCACACTCCATGCAGAGTTTCGGTTACCATAGCAGCCGATTAGTCGCAATGAGTGGAGCCTCACATGATGCGGGGCCACTTTGCTTTTCTCGTGAATCCCCTTCGACAAACGAGCTGAAATGAATCAGAAGCCTACTGCTAAGCATCCTCCTGGTCTATACGTTTTGTTCTTCACCGAGATGTGGGAACGTTTTGGTTACTACTTGTTGTTGGGAATTCTGTTTCTGTACATGACCGATGGGGTAGCAGGCGGTCTGGGGCTTGCAGATGGACAAGCGAACGACATTTACGGAACCTACATCGCGTTGGTCTATTTGACTCCTTTCCTAGGCGGACTTCTTGCCGACCGCATCTTCGGCTATCGCAAGACGATCGTCTTTGGTGGAGCCTTGATGGCGGCTGGGTATTTTACCTTGATGGTGCCTGGACCTGTCGCGTTTTACATCGCTCTAGGATTAGTCATTGTTGGAAACGGTTTCTTCAAGCCTAACATCTCGACTCTACTCGGAAACCTTTACAACCGCGACGAGCTGAAAGAGCATAAAGACAGCGCCTACAACATCTTCTACATGGGCATCAACATCGGCGGCTTTATCTGCAACTTCGTCGCCGCCTACATGAGAAACCATTACGGATGGGGTTGGGCTTTCGGCGCTGCTGGAGTGGGCATGTTGTTGGGATTGGTGATCTTCATTCTCAACACACGACATGTCGCCGCAGTGGACGTGGTCAAGCCTTCCAATCCCGAAGACATGCCAATCGCCAAGATCTTCTCGACGATCTTTGTTCCAGCAATCCTGTTTGGAGTGTTGGGCTTCTTTATCGGCAAGTGGATGCCGAAAGGTAATCTACTTGGTTCGACCTCTAACGACGCATTCTTGTTTGCCTGTATCCCAGTTGTGTACTACTACCTTAGTCTGTACTTGAAGGCATCCAAAGAAGACCGAAAGCCGATCGGCGCTCTTCTGTACATCTTCACTGTGGTTGTGATTTTCTGGGCTATCTTCCATCAAAACGGCAACGTGCTAACCGCTTGGGCCGAACGCAATACGACTCGACAAGTTCCTGTAGCAATGGAGCCAACTCTAAAGGAGTTCGGCTTTGTAGAATCGGTCGAAGCCCCTACTACAGCCGCGGCTGCAGAGTCGGAGGCTAACGCAACTGAAGGCGGAGAAAAGAAGGTACACGCTTATCTAGCTAACCTGCCCAAAGAGCAATGGCCAGCTAGCGGAAGCAATTTAAGTTTGGTGAACACCGAACTGTTTCAATCGCTCAATCCAATGTTCGTGGTGTTATTCACGCCGCTTTTGGTTGGATTTCTGGGTGCATTGAAACACAAAGGCAAAGAGCCCTCCACGCCAGCAAAGATCGCTCTTGGTCTGGCAATCACTGGACTCTCAACACTCGTCATGATCGCGGCTGTCAGTGTAAGTGGAAACGGACAGACTAAGGTTTCAGCAGCCTGGCTGTTTGGAACCTACGCTGTCATCACGATTGGCGAGCTGTTTCTAAGTCCAATGGGACTTTCCATGGTCTCGAAATTAAGTCCACCGCGATTGACAGCCCTGATGATGGGAGGTTGGTTCCTCTCGACATCAATCGGCAATAAGCTCAGTGGAGTCTTGGGACACTTAGGGTCTGAAAACGAAAACAAAAGTGTTGTATTCTGGATCAACTTCGGTGGGGCGATGTTCTCAGCCTTGCTATTGTTTATCTTTGTTAAACGCATTCGCGAAGTGATGGGCGAGAAAAACGGCCGCTCGTAACTGTTGGTCGTTCCACTACGTCGAAATCAGCTAGACACAGGTCTTTGATAAAGGAAGTGAATTTTGAGTTTGACAACATCGCAGGTCGCTGAATTGGACAAGATTCAGAACTTCGAGGGCAAGTATCCACTGCAATTGTGGAGCTTGTTCATGATCGAAATGTGGGAGCGATTCTGCTTCTACGGAATGCGAGGGATGTTAACCATTTTTATGGTCCGCGAACTCTCTCTTCTGGACACCCAAGCCAACTTGCAATACGGAGCGATCCAAGCGTTTGTCTATGCGTTCACCTTTATCGGTGGATTGTTCGCTGACAAGATACTTGGACTTCGCAAGTCGCTTGTCTGGGGCGCACTGCTGATGATCATCGGTGGTTTTACAATCGCCGCAGCGCCCAAACAACTCTTCTATTTGGGTATCTGCTTTTCAATTGTAGGCACGGGCTTTTTTAAACCGAACGTCTCCTCGATGGTCGGCCAACTTTACAAGGAAGGCGATAGTCGGCGGGATGCAGGCTTCAGCTTGTTCTATGCGGGTATCAACCTCGGTGCGATGCTTGGTGGAATCTTGATGGTCTGGGTTGGGATCGAGAAGTCCTGGAACCTCGCGTTCGCGCTTGTCGGCGTGGTGATGATTATCAGTTTGATTACGTTGTGGTTTACCAAAGGCTCACTGGGCCCCATCGGACTATCGCCAATTACCGATTCAAGCCCTCTATTCGCGAAAAAGTCGGTACTCGAATGGGCAACGTATGGCGGTTCAATCGCAGTCATCCCTTTGATCTATCTGTTGGTAACTAACACGACCTACACCGACTGGGTGATGTACATTTCGGGTCCACTGGCACTGCTGTATGTTTGTTACGAGATGACCAAGTACGACGCAGCCACAGTCAAGAAGCTGATCGCTGCGATTGTGTTCATTATCTTCTCGGTCTTCTTTTGGGCCTTCTTCGAACAGAGCGGTGGATCTCTGGCTCTGTTTGCTGACTACAACTTGAACGACTCGTTGCTAGGCATAAAGATCCTTCCCAACGTTGTCAACAATAGCGCCAACTCGCTGTTCATCATTATCTTCGCCGCGCCGCTGGGCTTGGTTTGGGTTTGGCTGGCCAATCGTAAGTTAGAGCCCGATTCGGTAGTGAAGTTCGGTTTGGGCTTCTTGTTGCTGGCTCTAGGATTTTTTGTCTTCTACTACACAGTCCATTTCGCCGACAAAGAAACTGGCAAGACATCGCTGAACGTCTTTACAGTCGGCTACCTGGTGGTAACTTTTGCCGAGCTATGCTTGTCGCCGATTGGCTTGTCATTGATGACCAAACTCTCGCCGCAACCGATGCAAGGTCTGATGATGGGCATGTGGTTCTTGGCTAGCGCTTACGGTCAGTACATCGCAGGATTGCTAGGAGCAGGAATGAGCGTTGCAGACAAAGAAGCTCCAGCCATGGAAAAGCTGGTCTCCTACACCGGTGGCTACTACCAACTAGCAATTTACGCAGCTGTACTAGGCGTTTTGCTCATCGCCATCTCGCCGTTGGTGCGCAAATTGATGGGAGCCGTTCGGTAGTACACTTTCTGCATTCGAGAGGGCTTCGCTGTTTGAATTTTCGTGCTCGTGCTCGTGTTCGTGCTCGGTCGAATAGGTTGCTCGTGGCTCGAATCCGGTCTTTCGATTACGAGCACCATTTAATTGAGCAGGAGCAGGATTGCTCGATACAGTCTTCAAAAAGTGCTATTGGGCTCTCCGCTAGTTTGCCGCCGTCCCTCGCTAACGCTTCGGGTTGCGATGGGACGCACAAACGCAACTTCAAAACTGACGCTTTTTTGTCAGAAGAATTGCTGCAACTTCCTAATCTGCATTCCACTTGCGTCAAAATTCTCAGGCGATAGCCACGCTTGAAAGGCTCTTTTTAGCTGTGGCCATTGATGGTCCAGCATTGCGTACCAAGCGGTGTCGCGGTTCTTGCCTTTGATAATTAGATGCTGCTGAAAGATACCATCGAACTTGAAACCGAATCGCAGCGCAGCCGCTCGCGAGGGTTCGTTGAGCGTATCGCACTTCCATTCAAACCGCCGATAGCCCAACTGGTCAAAGACATACTCGGCCATCAAATACAGAGCTTCAGTAGCCACTCTCGTCCGAGCGATATTCGGTCCCCAGAGAATGTTGCCGATTTCAATAACACCATGAGCTGGTTCAATTCTCATGAGCGATTGTCGGCCTTCGCATCTGCCGGTTTGCTGATCGATGACCGCATAGTAGAGCGGATCATGCCCGGAACTGGCCGCTTGAAACCATGTATCGCACTCGGGGCGTGACTGCGGTTCAATGGTCAGGTAGCGATACCTTTGCTCGACTCCCGGCGCGGTCGAAGCCTCGAATAGAACGTCCGCGTGATTGGGTTGCATTGCCTCAACGCGGCAGTACTGCCCATTCAAAGTCAGGCGAGTTGGTTTAGGCCGCGGCTGCCATTGGCTAAGGTCTAGCATGTCTCTTTAGAATCTCGGTTCGATATACGTAGTAGAATTCCCCGTGCTTCAGGAATTCTGGCGAATCCCACTACCCGAATATGCGCTTCTGGAATTCTGGCGAATCCCACTACGCCAAATCACGCAGTGGCTATCGAGTGAATCCCATGTAGAACGACATGACTTGCGTTTGGTCGCCGTCGGCCTTGGCAACCGGCGCTGCGAAGTCAAAGGCGAGCGGAGCTGGTCCGAGGATTGGCACTGCGATTCGAAGTCCCAAACCTGGGGCTACGCGGAAGTTGTCTTTCTTCATCGTGATCTCTTGTTCGACAGTACCGTAATCCACGAAGGCCACCGCTCGCAACATCTCATCGGCGGTCAACGGGAACATGTACTCAAGGCTGCCTAGGAACATAAAGCGACCACCGACCTGCACCCCGCCCTCAACCGGACTTGCACCACGGAAGCGGAAACCGCGCATCGAACTGAAACCACCCGCGTAGAAGTTCTCATAAATCGGAGTGTCTGTTCCCGAGATGCCCACTTTCCACGTCGATGCTAAGACATGCCGGCCCATGCCGTCTGCTCGCTCACGGACTCGGAAGTACCTCGAATAGTTGATTTGCCCTTGCGGATAGTCAAACGAACCAAACGCTTGATCGTACATCAACTGTAACAGTCCACCTTCGGTAGCCAGGAACGCGCTATCACGAGTGTCATGAGCTAAGGAAAGTCGCACGGAATAGAGATCATTTTTACCCAACACGTTGTCCAGCTTTGGAACGCCAGTAATTCTCGGATTAGAGATCTTCACTTGTTCGCCGCGAATTTCAGTACCGATCGACAAGTCTTTGGTAATGTTGTAACCCAAGCCTACACGGCCACCCATCCGTCGTTCGGTCCAGTCACGATACTGTCGAGTGAAGTAGTAGCCGCCGACTGACAAGCTGTATGGCATGTAGCCGAACAGGTTTGGCGTAGTCCAGTTTGCAGTGTATCGTTCAACTTGATTACCCGGCATCAACTCGATGCGGAACGATTGCCCAGCTCCACGAAACGCATATCCACTAAAAAACTCAGACCAGCTTTTCGGCACAGCGCGAATATCAAAGTTGCGTTCGTCGATGATCAGTTGCCCAGCCACACCCAAATCGCTGTTCACCGACCCACCAAGGATGACTCGCCCCGTTCGCTTTTCTTGTACATAGATATCCAGCGGTGCCACTTCCACCCGCGGTTGATATCCACCAGGAGCCGACATCGTCGGAACATCTAACGAAGGATCGTATCCCGTTGCCCCAGGAGCGATTGTGCCTTGTCCACCCATTGTGCCTGGAGCAATTGTTCCGGCATAACCAGGCGCGGAACCCAACGGTCCATTGGGTACCGAAGGTGTATTGTCAATCAGTCCACCTCCTCCATTCGACGGCACCCAACCGGATTGACCGCGAACTGTAGCGTATGGACTTAAGACTGGACGAGGTGCACCGATCAAACTCTGATTGTTTGGGCTTCGGTTCGCACCGGCATTTCCACTAGTGTTGTCAAAGGCGGTTAGCTGCGATGATACGCCTTGCTGGATGGTACTTTGTTGAGCGATACCCTGTTGAGCGATACCTTGTTGGCCAACTGCGTATTGCGTAGAAGCTGCCTGCGACCGACCACTCTGAGCAAAATTACCTCGTGCCGTTTCGCTTTGCTGTGTGTAAGCACCTTGCTGCACAAACGATCTGGCAGCAGTATTGTTCACTTCGTTTCCGAACGACTGAGCTTGTTGATTCGTTTGCTGTGGAGGCGTTTGCGGCTTTCGGCGAAACGAAGGAAGTTCGTTAGACTGTGTAGCCGAAGCGTTACTATTCAAAAGGGTATTGTTCGAGGAATTGTTGAGAGAACTGCCAGGCTTCGAATCGACATTGGTCTCAATAACCGGCATTTCCAACGAGTCCATCGACGATGGATTGACTCCGGCTGCAGTATTGCCATTGATGACAGACTGAGCGGTCGGTGGCTGGTACATCGGACGCTGATGAGCGAATTGCTGACAGCCGGTGATCGCCAAGATAATGACGACGAGCCCGCTGCAAAGTCTTGTCGAAGACTTTGTCAGTTTCATTTGTGCTGTGAGGTCTCTCGGCATGCTCACGGTTACTCGTCGTTTAGGGTTGCAAGCTAATAACTGTTTTGCCAAGCTGTGTCGAGTGCATTGTGCCCGACACAGCAATCTGAGCTAGTACTTTTACAAATCGCGGACGCCATCCGCTCGGCGAACTTCAATCTTGGGAGGTTCACCCTGCGCCGGATTGTCCTCGAAGACTTGAATCAGCTTCAGTCTGCGTTCGGATGCTTCTAATTCGCGGAGGTCAATCAATTGCCCTGGTACGACGCTCAGTTGAGCCAATACAACCTGTCGCTTGGTGTGATTATCATCGCCAACCATGTGAATATTGACGTCACCAGCGACGTACTGACTGCCTTCGTTGATCTTGTAGACGAGATCTAGCCAACCTGGTTCTTCCAAGAAGACAGCCTGAGGCGCGACGTCAACGTGAATGAAACCATCGCGACCATAAAAGTCGCTTCGAATCCGCCGTTGATCTTTGCTCATCCTCGCGTGGTTAAACGCATCGCCAGGCTTGAGATCCATGGATCCCAATAACAATTCTTTGGTGAACGGTGGATACTTATTGCCTACGACCGAGATACTTCGAACCTTAAACTGCTGGCCTTCATCGACCACAAAGGTAACGTTCACCCAGTGGCGATCGACCCAACTGGTGTCCGGCAGGTACTCCATGTAGTAGTCGACGCGAGCATTGAAGTAGCCTAACGAACGATAGAGTTCAATGAGCGATTGAACGTCATCTTCAATCTTGAGTTTGTTAGCAATGTTTGCAAACGGCTTGATTCCCATCCACGAATCTTTGGAGTCGATCTTTGTTTTGAGGACGTCACCACCAAAAAGCGTGTTTCCAACAAAGCTGATTTTCCAGA
>CAUJKA010000113.1 GCA_963204965.1 Planctomycetota bacterium
TACTGTGAACGTTAGCATGAAGTAGGCGCAAGGCAGCAAGCGAGCCTGCTGCTGAGCTAACCAGGTACGAGCCTTATCGCCTTGGCAACTCGGACAATGCCGATTACCGCAAGCTTTCGGCACATGGTGAACTTTGTTGCAACCTTGGCAGTGGTACATCACCGAACCAGCTTCAGGCTGCCTGCATCGCTGCAAGGCAGTCGGCTCAGCGCGAACCATCAACGTGTAGGCTTGCTATCTTCTGGCATGAAAGGCAACAACATAACAACCCAGGGCACAGCGAAGCGCCGCCCTGGGAAAGCGAAACGATGGAGCCGGTCCGCCCCGAAAGGGCAAAACAAATTATGCCTCTTCCAAACGATTCTCGTGCGGTAAGGTAACTCGTTATCGCAACGGACCATGTAACGAAGAACTCAATTGACGCCAACAGGGATGTTGCGGTTCGAATTGCGACTTTTGAAATGGTTGCATAAGCCCTCACCGCCAATACCTTCACTTCGAATACCCTGGGTTACGCTTGGCTCGCGGGACTCGCCGCGCTCACCCAGGGCTAGGGTTGTATCGCCACTTCGTGGCTGGGCTACTGGGTTGGAAATTCTATTGGTAGGGAAATGTTGTCGACTTCGACATTCTCCCGTGGGATACTTCTGGCTTCATTTGTGCGTGGAGATACCACGCTCGGACCAGTTGAGCTGATCCAGGACAGCCTTGATGACATCTTGCACCGAAGATTCGCTCATCGGCTTGGTTGCCGTTGAGGCTTGCTTGTGATCGCGTCCTTCGGCTGGAAAGATCCAGCGTGGGTTGCGATGGGTGCTCCAATACTTTCGCAGGACTTCAAGCGTTACGTCTGCTAAAGGAATCATCCGATCCTTGGCTCCTTTGCCGCGATGAATATGGACCATCATGCGTTTGGAGTCGATGTCGGAGATTTGCAGATGCAGCGCTTCGTTAAGTCGCAGGCCCAGATGATAGACTACGGTAAAGTAGCACTGAATCGATGGCTTCTCGATCAGCTTGAGAAGAGTCTGAACCTCGCCGATGGAGATCACCACAGGCAACTTCTGTTCGACCTTGACGCGAGCCAGCTTCAGGATTGGCCAATCGCGTGGACAGGTGACGCGGTAGTAAAGCTTGAGTGCTTGTAGCGCCACGTTGACCGTGCTGGAGCTCCACTTTCTCTCTTCAGTGATAAACAGCAAATACTTACGAACATCATCTTCGGAGGCTTGATTCGGATCATGGCCCAGATGCTCGCTGAGTTTACGAAGGGCTCGACAGTAAGACTGAACGGTCCTTTCGGACTTCCGGGCCAACTTCAGATCTTCTGCGAATCGTTGGATGAAAGGGCACTGAGGATTTTTGTCTTTTGACATCGGAACACTCCTTGAAAAAAGTCCAGCGAGCGCCCGCCAAACGGCCAGACATCAAGCTCGCTGGAGCAAGGAGCACCAGAGTGATCAGGCATCTAAATAATTCTTCCCAACCCTTACCCAAAAGTCGTTGAAATACCAGTCAGTCATCGGCTACACTAACGTCCGCTCAACCTGCCGCGCAGCGGCTTACTTGAACAAAGCGTTGCACCGGAGTTGCCGGTCGGGTCGATATTGATGTCAATGTCGTTCGCGCGGCCCCGCTGAACCCAAGCGTAACTTGGCTGAACCAAACCTAAAATGTGCCGTATCGAATGAACCAACCAACGCAGTTTGAATTTAGTGCAATATATGTTTCGCCATCGGAAGCGGGTGACTTCGTGCAGATTCTATTTGCGGAATCAGACAAAGATGATGCGGACTACTTGTTGCTGCAAACCCAGTTTGAGTTTGATCAGGACTATGACTTCAAATTCGAGACGAAAGACGGTGATTGGATGGCAAGTGTTTCCGATAGTGCCGCAACACTCTCGCGCGATCGCCTAACAATACAAGGCGCTGACGGCGATGAATTCATACGGCTTGCGATAAGTTTTGTAGCATCCGACGAGACGTTCGTCAAACTTCGCAGGATGGTGAAGATGATGGTTCAGGAACTGGCTACGGACAATTGAAATTGGGACGCACTCAGCCTGGCAATTGACGGCCAAGTAACAATCGCATGCAACGGAGCCGGCGGTCGGGTCGGTTTTGAAATCAACGCGTATCGCGCCGGCCCGCTGATGCGTAGCGTTATCGAATGCACGAGAGGTTGAGGCTATGCGTAAACACATTCTATTGACTCTTGCTCTGACAACTGCATTTTTTTTCCAAGGTCAGGGAAAAGTCGCCGGCCAGAGTACACCTAAACGAACTGCGGTCGAGATTGTTGACGCGTTCATCGTTGCGCTTGGTGGGGAGGAAGAGCTTCGCAAAATCAGATTGCTCGAATTAACGACGAAAGCAGATTCGCTTGATTCGAACATTCTATACAGCGATGGCAACGTCGAAGCGTCCATGTCTGGCCCTGGAGGTATTCGCTTCGAAACCAAGTTTGACGGTAACAATTGGTTCTTGAACGGAACTCGACTCACAATTGAGAAAAATTGCAACGAATTACTCGGAGTTAAATATTCTTTCGTAATCCCTACAGACGCAATCCGACTTAGATCGCTGGTCAAAGATAAGGTTGTGCTTGCGACAATCATTGCAAATCGAATGGTTGAGCAGATAAGGATTGACGGCGAAAATGGCTATCATGTCTTGCTGAGTATTGATCCGATAACTCATCTACTTGTTCGGCGGAGTGAGGGTTTCGCAGGTCAGATCGCAAATACGGATTACATTTACCACAAGATTGATGGAATCAACTTTGTTGATAGAGTAACTAACACGATAGATGGTGAAAAGGATTCGAAGAAATCGACTATTCAAACATTCGCC
>CAUJKA010000114.1 GCA_963204965.1 Planctomycetota bacterium
CTACGCTTGGCTAGGAGTTTCGCGGTTCTCCTATCCAGCGTTGCAAGTTGGTACGACAGCTAAGCCGATTGAGTCGGTCGTTTCGTTGCTCAAGTTGGGATTTGGAAGCTCTGAAGCGGTCAGTGGAATACAAAATGCCAAGCTCAGCGAACGCCAGCGAGCTGCAGTGATTGCCGCATCGCTGGAAGGTCGCGGCGAACTATTGGCGGCGACGTTGACCAATCAAGCTCTGACGCTTGGTCGCACGGATCTGGTGAAGGAGAACTTGTATCAAGCCAAGCTAACTACCGAATCCGCCTTGCCTGTAGTGACCGAACTTTGCCGTTCGGCGACAGGCGGTCAACAATCCTCGCTGGCTCAAGCTCTCCTAAAATCGGAGAATGGCTGCGAATTATTGGCTGAATCGCTGGAGAAGGGGCTCTTGAACCCAGCTTCGCTCCGCGGAGCACCGACGTTGTTACCGGCTGGTTTATCGAGCGATCGTAAGGAGCAGTTGAAGAAGTATTTCTCCGCCGCAGAAGCAGCGGGACTGGACACATCACTCGTCACCAAGCGTTTGAACGAAATGAACTGGGCGGATGCCGATTTGACTCGCGGCAAGCAGACGTTCACTCAGCACTGTGCGAATTGCCATCAGTTGGCAGGTCAAGGAGCCACGATCGGACCGCAATTGGATGGTGCGGTCCAACGCAGTGTGGAACGAATTTCGGAAGATCTTTTGTTGCCGAATCTCAACGTCGACAAGGCTTTTCGAACGACAACGTTCCTGCTAGCAGACGGTTCGATTGTCTCGGGCATGATCAAAGAGGAAAACGACCAGACCATTCAAGTCGTCGGTTCAGACGCCAAAACAAAGTCGATTTCCGTGGCCGACATCGAACAACGCAAGGAATCGGAACTGTCGTTGATGCCGGCAAACTTTAGCGAACTCTTGACCGATCAACAGTTGGCTGATCTGCTACAGTTCCTCAACCAATCTGCTAAACGGTAACATACTTTTTGTTCTCGTTTGGCTCCTAAAAAAGCTCCGAAACACACGAATCCGACTTAACTTATGGATATGCTCAAGAAACTGGTTCTGTTGGATTCAATGGCTCTGATCTATCGAGCCCATTTCGCTTTGGTTCGTGCGCCGCGGTTTACCTCCGGCGGCATGTGCACCTCGGCTATCTTCGGCATGACCAACACGATTCTCGATATCATCAATCGCGAGCAACCGACTCACCTTGCGGCAGCGTTTGATACTTCTGATCCCACTGCACGGCACGAAGCCTATCCAGAGTATAAGGCGCATCGTGATGCGATGCCCGAGGATCTTTCGATGCAGATTCCTTGGGTAGATCGGTTGATGGAAGCGTTCAACATTCCGATCATTCGCATGCCAGGCTATGAAGCGGATGACATCATCGGCACCTTGGCTCACGAGGCTCAGCCCATGGGCTATTTGACGCTGATGGTGACGCCAGACAAAGACTATGATCAACTTGTCGATACGGATATTTTTGTTTGGAAGCCTGGAAGGCAGGGCAGTGAGTCCGAGCTGATCGGCGTACGCGAAGTCCTGGCCAAATGGGAGGTCGAGCGTGTTGAACAGGTAATCGACATTCTCGGTTTGATGGGGGATTCCAGCGATAATATTCCGGGAGTTCCTGGGATTGGACCGAAGACGGCGGTGAAGCTGATTCAGCAGTTCGGTTCGATGGAAAATCTGTTGGCCAACACGAATCAGCTCAAGGGCAAACAGCGTGAGAGCCTCGAGCAGTTTGCAGAACAGGCGAGACTTTCCAAGTCCTTGGTGACGATTCAACGCGACGTTCCGCATACTGCGGATATCGATCAGTTCAAATGGTCGAGCTACGACGAAGCAAAACTCAAGCAGCTATTCGGTGAACTGGAATTTGATTCACTGGGCAAACGACTTTTCGGCAACAGTTTTTCGTCCTCGTCCGCTCGAACAAATACTGCGAAGAAGAAACGCGAAGCTGAGATTCAGGCGACACTGTTCGATGACCTTGCTGAAGAGGATAGCATCGAATCCATTCATCAAGACTACAAGATTGTTCGAACAGCGGCCGAGAGAGAAGAGCTGCTTGTCAAACTGTTGGCCTGCAAGGAGATCTGTTTCGATACGGAAACGACGGGGCGAGATCCTCGCGATGCTACGCCATTGGGTATTGCCTTTGCCATGCATCCCAAGCAGGCCTATTACGTGCTGTGCTCCAGTGAATCGGATAGCTTTGCCACGGTGCTGAATCAATTCAAGCCTGTTCTAGAGAATCCCAACATTGCGAAGATTGGTCACAATCTCAAGTACGATATCACGTTGCTCAAGTGGCATGGTGTCGAAGTGCGAGGTGAGTTGTTCGATACGATGCTGGCTCACATGATGAAAGAGCCAGAGATGGAGCACGGCCTGAACTATCTGGCCAAGCTGTATCTGAACTACAATACCGTCAAGATCGAAGAGTTGATCGGGCCCAAGGGACCGGACCAGAAGAACATGGCCGACGTGCCGGTCGAACGCGTTGGTCCTTACGCATGCGAAGACGCAGATGTAACTCTTCAAGTCGCGGCAGTCATGAAGCCTGACTTACAGACGCAGGGCGTGACTCGAGTTTGTTATGAGGTCGAGTTCCCGCTGATCAATGTTCTGGTCGACATGGAGCATGAGGGGATTCGTTTGGACTGTTCCGCGCTGGAGAAATTCTCGGGGAAGCTGGAAGTTGAAATCGAGCAGCTTCAAACCAAGATTTACGAAGCTGCAGGGCGAAGATTCAATATCGACTCACCCAAGCAATTAGGCGTGGTGCTGTACGAAGAGTTGCAAGTTGAGGGCAAGCCCAAGAAGACCGCGACCGGCCAATATTCGACTCGCGAGTCGGAACTCGAAAGACTCAGTAGCCGACACACGATCATCGCCGACATCTTGGACTACCGTAACGCGACGAAGCTCAAGCGAACCTACGTCGATCAACTGCCGACCTACATCAACGCTCAGACGGGCCGATTGCACACCGTTTATAGCCAAGCTTGGACGGCAACGGTCCGCATGCAGTCCATCAATCCCAACCTGCAGACGATTCCAATTCGCAAGGAACGCGGTCGAGAGATTCGAGCGGCGTTTGTGCCGCGCGACGAGAACTATCTGATCTTATCGGTGGACTATTCGCAGATCGAACTGCGAGTGATGGCCGCGCTCAGTCGCGATGAAGGCATGTTGGAAGCGTTTCATGAGAACATCGACATTCACTCCGTAACCGCTTCCAAGGTCTATGGAGTGCCTGTGGGGTTGGTTACGCGGGAGATGCGAGCCAAAGCCAAGATGGTCAACTTTGGAATCATCTACGGAATTTCAGCCTTTGGATTGCAGCAGCGATTGAACATCCCCAAGTCAGAAGCGGCTCAGTTGATTTCGAACTACTTTGCCGAATACCCCAAGGTTCGCGAGTATATCGATCAAACAATTCAATTCGCTCGCGACAACGGCTTTGTTCAAACTCAAACCGGCCGCAAGCGATTCCTCCGCGACATTAACTCGAAGAGTCGCGGAGTTGCCAGTGCGGCGGAACGCCTAGCGATGAACAGTCCGATTCAAGGGACCGCCGCGGATATTCTGAAGCTGGCCATGGTGAAGGTGCATCGCGCGCTGAGCGATGGCGGATTCAAGACGAAGATGCTTCTAACCGTGCATGACGAAATTGTCTTTGATCTACACAAAAGCGAAATCGACACGGCTATTCCAGCGATTCGCAATGCTATGACAACGGCGTTTCCGATGGAAGTCCCGCTGGATGTCGAGTCGGGTTACGGCGAAAATTGGTTGGTAGCGCACTAGTAGTGGGATTCGCCAGAATTCCTGAGCTTTAGGGATTTCCCGAGTTATTCAGATGAGGAATTCTGGCGAGGAGTTCTGACGAGACGTTCTTCCCAATCCCACTACGCTCTTAAGTCAGGAATTCTGGCGAATCCCACTACGTTTTTAAGTCAGGAATTCTGGCGAATCCCACTACGTTTTGAAGCTGGGAATTTTGGCGAATCCCACTACGAGTTACAAGTGATGCTTTGAAACGATTTCAAGCGAAGCGTTGTGCAATAATCCGTTGGTTGCTAACACGCTGGAGGTAGTCAGCGGGAGCGAGTCGCCGCGGCCAGTGGTGATTCGACCACCGGCTTCTTCGAGTATCAATCGGCCGGCGGCAAAATCCCATGGCGATAGTTGGTACTCAAAAAAGGTCCCAAACATTCCATCAGCAACGTAACACAGGTCGAGCGCTGCTGAGCCGAAACGACGAATGCCGTGGATGTTCTGTCGAAAGAAATCGGCGATGGCGGCCAATGTAGCTTCCATCATCTTGCCGCGATCGTAGTAAAACCCAACTCCAACCATCGCACCTTGTAGTGTGCTCTCTTTGCTGACGGCTAACTTACGACCATTGTGAAACGCTCCCAAGGAACGCTCGGTCCAATACCAATCACCGTGAATTGGATTGACCACGATCCCGCACTCTGCGACCCCCGAGCGATAGTAGGCGATGGAGACGGAGAACTGGGGAATGCGATGAGCGAAGTTGTTGGTGCCGTCCAGTGGATCGACGATCCATACATGTTCAGCATCAATATTGCCGACCGCCTGTTCTTCTCCGACGATTTCGTGAGTCGGAAAAGCAGTTCGAATTGCAGCAACCACCGCTTGCTCCGACTCGACGTCAGCGTCGCTGACAAGGTTGTAAGATTCATCCGGAGACTTACTGCGAATCTGGATACCTTGCTGATAGTACTTCTCGATTACAGTAGCGCCGGCTTGTGCGGCCAAAACTGCGACATGCATTGGCTTCGATTTTTCGGCTGAAAGAAGAGAGGCGTGAATTTCGGCAGGCATCTAGCGCTCCGCTGCTATGGAATTTGAACAAGTTGAGCATTTTAGCTTGCAGCCGGATTCCTGCGAGCCTCGCAGGATTGGCAAGAGCTTGAACTAGAGAATTGGCTAGGTTTTGAACTGAGAAGCTTAGTTGGGCAGTTAGGCAAGGAGTTTTCGTAGCTAAAAGTTGCGGAGCCGAAAGCTTGGCCATCTCTCCGAGTCGTCAGCGATTTCTATATGAATTCTCACTGAAAACAAGCAACTTGCACCTCCCAACGGGGTTCAGAGAACGGTGTTTTTTCTACAGAACGACAGCGAGTCACAATTGAATTCCGACTGTTCGTTTGGCTAGAATAGAGCTTACGTTCGCCAATCCTATGCAATGGAGGGAATTCAAATGTTGCTTACAACGACATCCAAGATTCGTTGGCAAGTGCTATTATCCTTGGTTTGTTTCTGTTGTTCGATCGGCAACGCAAGTGCCGATGAGAATTCGAAGTCGGACAGCAAGAAGCCAAAATCTAACAATCCCACCGTAACTGACGCGGCCAATCCCATGCCTCAAGGCAATTCGGGAGATATCAAGTTGGCTCAGGCAACATTCGGCGGCGGGTGCTTCTGGTGCACTGAAGCGGTGTTTCAGCGTGTGAAAGGTGTTCAGAGTGTCACCAGTGGTTTTATGGGCGGGCACATCCCCAATCCCACCTATCAAATGGTCCTAACCAAGAAGACGGGCCATGCAGAAGTGATTCACATCACCTACGATCCCGATCAAGTGAAGTACGAGAAGCTGCTTGAGATATTTTGGAAGACTCACGATCCTACGACGCTGAATCGTCAAGGTGTCGATTCTGGACCTCAGTATCGTAGTGCCGTCTTCTATCATTCGGACGAGCAAAAGGAACTGGCGGACAAGTACAAGAAGCTTCTGGATGAATCCAAGGCCTTCAAGGGCAAAATTGTGACAGAAATCACCAAGGCAAGCGAGTTTTACCCTGCCGAGGACTATCACCAAAACTATTACAACCTCAACAAAGCCAACAATAATTACTGCAAGCAGATTCAGCTCAAGCTGGCAAAGTTTCGCAAAGTCTTTCCGGACGAGTTGGATAAAGAAAAAGACATTGTGAAGTAGGTCTCCCCGCCTTGCGAGTGGTTGATTTGTTTCTATGATCGAGTCGCAGGCAGTCTGAAAAACTGCTTACTGCTTTTGCAAGCAACGTCTCGATGGATCATACCGATGGCTCTAACGCCTCGGCGTCCTGTACTTCAGGTTAAAAAAGCCGATTCACTGCCAACCTCGCTGACTCTGGTCGATATCGTCGATCAGTTGACCGGTCATGCTGCGCTTGCACAAGCCGCTGATGCTTTACAACGCGATAGCCGACTAAGCATCGAAGGCGTTTGGCTTGGCGCGTTACCTCCGCTGGTCGCCGCTTGGACGAACTTCTCCAAACAACCGCTGTTAGTCATCGTCTCGCATCTGGCCGAAGCGGAATCGGTAGCTGGCGAGCTATCCGATTTGACTCGACAATCGATCGACCTCTTCCCGCCCGGTAGCGAAGACAGCGAGCTTGAATCGCTGACGCACCAAGAGACCGCGCAGCGCTTACATGTGCTCAGCCGACTCTTTCAATATGGCGTCAAGTCTGCGAAACAAGAGAAATCGCAAGCCAATGCGGATACACCCGACGGAAAATCCGCCGAATTGCTTCCACCGATTGTGGTTACGACTTTGCCGAGCATCCAGCAAAGCGTACCGAGTCCACATTCGCTCGACAGCGACAAGAAACTGATCAAGGTTGGCGGTCGAGTCGATTTAACTGAGCTGAAAAAATGGCTAGTGCAATCGGGTTATCATGCAACGGGATCCGTGCAACTTGCCGGTGAGTTTGCCATTCGCGGCGGGATCTTGGATATCTTTCCGCCCGACGAGACTCTGCCGATTCGCGTTGAGCTGTTTGATGACGAGGTCGAATCGCTTCGCAGCTTCGACGTCGCGACTCAACGCAGTATCGAATCACGAAAGTCCTTGCAGTTATTGGCTGCAAAGGGATCGGTCAAGCAAGACGGGACACTGTTGGACTACTTGCCAGCCGGTACACAGGTCTTGATACACGAGCCGCACAGCGTTCAAGCCGCTTCGGAAGCGTTCCTTCATCGCGTTCCGTTTCCCGAGCGATTTCGTGCTCCGGCTTCGATCTTTAAAGACTTAGCGACGCGGCCGATGGTGACGACGACTCAAATAGCCGTCGATGGATATACGGGCGAGCTGACGCGGTTGCCACTAGGCAATGTCGAGCGAGTTGGCGGAGACTTAGATCGACTGGCCGCTGACATCGATGCGTGTGTCGGCGAGCGTCCTGTGATCGTCGTGGCCTTGAACGAAGGCGAACGTGAGCGACTAACCGATCTACTTTCGACCGCCAAGGCAACCATCGATAAGCGGTTGTGGATTGTCATCAGCCAATTGCAGCACGGCTTCGAGATTCTTCCGGACGGTCCGTTCGTTTTAACTGCGGGGCAGTTGTTGCGACGTTCACACGTGCGTCGTGTGACCAAGCGAACAGCTAGCAAGCCTATTGATAACTTCCTGGACCTGCGTCCCGGCGATTTGGTCGTGCACTTGTCGCATGGCATCGGCGTTTATCGCGGAACGGAACTCCTGGAAAAGAATGGCCAACGCTTCGAGCATCTGGTGCTGGAGTTCGACGGCGGAACAAAATTGTTCGTTCCCAGCTCCAAAATCGAACTTGTACAACGCTATGTGGGCGGAACGAAGAGCCGACCGAAGCTGGCTAAGATTGGTGGCGTCGCTTGGGCGAAGCAGAAGAAGGCTGCCGAGCGAGCGGTGCAAGACATGGCAGTCGAACTGCTGGAACTCCAGGCAAGACGGCAGAGCCAACCAGGTATTACCTTTGCTGCGGACAGCGTTTGGCAAAATCAGTTTGACGCTTCGTTTTCTTATGTGGAAACGCCCGATCAACTGCGCGCTATCGATGCAGTCAAGCGCGACATGTCGAACTCGAGGCCCATGGACCGCCTGATTTGCGGCGACGTGGGCTTTGGTAAGACCGAAGTCGCCATGCGAGCAGCATTCAAGGCGATCGACAGTGGCTATCAAGTTGCTGTGCTGGTTCCAACGACGGTCTTGGCCGAACAGCATTACAAGACTTTCCGCGAGCGGATGGCTGAATTCCCGTTCGACATCGAAAAGTTGAGCCGATTTGCTACGACCGGGGAACAAAACCGCACTTTGGAAGGCATTCGAACAGGGCGTGTGGATATCGTCGTCGGTACGCATAGATTGGCTTCGAAGGACCTTCAGTTTTACAACTTGGGTTTGCTGATTATCGACGAAGAGCAGCGGTTCGGCGTCGAAATCAAAGAGCGTTTGAAGCATCTCAAGTCGAATGTCGATGTGCTCACCCTTTCGGCGACTCCGATTCCTCGGACGCTTCACATGTCGTTGGTGGGAGTGCGCGACATTTCGAACCTCGAGACGGCACCCGAGGATAGACTGAGCGTTGAAACGCGGACAATTCGCTTCGACGAAAATGTGATTCGCAATGCAATTCTTCGAGAGCTCAACCGGGATGGTCAGATCTATTTCGTTCACAATCGCGTTAACGATATCGAAGATGTGGCCTTCAAGATTCAGCAGATGGTCCCCGACGCTCGCATTGTGATCGGCCATGGTCAAATGGCTGAAGGACAACTGGAGCAGGTGATGATCGACTTCATCGAACATCGCTATGACATTCTGCTTGCCACGACGATTATCGAGAGCGGCTTGGACATTCCCAATGCCAATACGATCTTCATCGATGAAGCCTATCGCTATGGACTAGCCGAATTACACCAGTTGCGAGGTCGAGTGGGTCGATACAAGCACCAAGCCTACTGTTACCTGTTAGTCGAGCGACATAAGCACCTTTCGCCGGATGCGGCGAGGCGATTGCATGCCATCGAGGAATACTCGCAAATTGGTGCGGGCTTCGGGATCGCCATGCGGGACTTGGAAATTCGCGGTGCGGGCAATTTGTTGGGGACTCAGCAGAGCGGCCATATCGCGGCGATTGGCTACGAGCTGTATTGTCAAATGCTGGGCAATGCAGTGCGGCATCTCACGCATCAACAGCCTAAGATGACCGTCGAAGTCGACATCGATTTGCCAGTGGATGCGTTCTTGCCGCCAACCTATGTTCCGGAGCTTCGGCAGCGGATTGACGTTTATCGACGCTTGAGCCGCGTTGAAGACGTGCGGCAGTTGGATGACTTGCGCGAAGAGCTGGCGGATCGATTTGGGCAGTTACCCGATTCGGTGAATCGCCTGTTACAGCTTGCCGAGCTGAGAATTGATGCGGCGCTGTGGTTTGTGAAGTCGTTGCAAACCGAGGAGAACTACTTGGTGATGACTTACGCGAATCGCTCGCGTATTGAACACTTAGCCAAACTGCATGACCGTCGCTTGCGAATCGTTGATCAACAAAAAGCCTATTGGATCACGGAAACGGGCGGTCCCATAGATTGGATTCGAGAGGCACGACGCGCATTCCGATCCAGCAATGATTGAGGCTGATACTGTGAGTCACCTATGAAACTGATCGATTGTGATTTAGAGCACTCAGCGGCGATCATGGCGATCTTCAACGATGCAATTCTGAATTCAACGGCCTTGTACGAGTATCGTCCGCGAACAGAAGCCGTTATCGAGGAGTGGTTTGCGGCGAAGCGGCGAGGCGGCTATCCGGTGATTGGAGTCGTCGATGATGAAGACCGCTTGATGGGATTTGCCAGCTACGGAGCTTTCCGCGCATTTCCCGCCTACAAGTACACCGTCGAGCACTCGCTGTACATCGACGCGCAGTTTCGAGGTCAAGGCCTTGGAAGATTGTTGCTTGAGTCGCTGATTCAGCGAGCTCGCGATAACGACATGCATTGCATGGTGGGCGGTATCGATTCGCAAAACGTCGCCAGCATTAAGCTGCACGAGAAGATGGGCTTTGCGCATTGCGCAACCATGCCGCAAGTCGGATACAAGTTTGGGCGCTGGTTAGATCTTTGTTTCTATCAACTGATCCTTGAGACACCCTCTGAACCGAGAGATGGTTAAGTTGTCGAAGAGGCGCTAAGTCCAACGCCGGGTGGCACGCTCTGAGAGGCTTTGGGCTGTAAGCCTCGAAGGGCGTGGCCGGGTTTGAATACCTGTATCTATCGGCGGCACCGACCGCACACAGTTCCACGCCCATCAGTTGTTGCCTCGCTGCGCTTCGGTCAACAACTTCTGAGCGTGCCACACTACGCCACCCGGTGCATGTTAGGGCCTACAAGACAACAAAAGAAAAACGGTCGAGTTGTGAGCTCGACCGTTTGGGGCATTGGGGCAATTTCGCGATTGTGTCTTATATCAGCGCGGTTATCTCAACACGTTTCCGCCAGGTGGATTCGCGGTTTGTGTTCCGCCACTTTGTTGTAGGTTTGGTAGCTGCGGTGGAGCGTTCAAGTTAGGAACGCTGCCTGGTTGTTGTGGCGATTGCAACTGAGGCAATTGGCCGAACTGAACTCCCGATGGAGGCAATTGACCTGGTTGATTTTGCATCTGAGGATTCTGCAATTGGGGATTTTGCAGACTTGGCAGTTGTCCCGGGGCAGCAATCTGACCAGCTTGAGTAGCACCGCCTGGTTGCATGTTCGGCTGCGATACTGGTTGACCGGCAGGAGCTTGTCCATTGGCCATGTCTAGCATCTGTTGCAATCGTTGACCATCTTCGAAGTCGATGACCAGTGGTTCATTTTCGCCAGCGACGGTGACTGCCATTCCAGCGATCTTCCATCCGTCGGTCTCTTGGTGAACTTCGCAAACAATGTCCATCAATAGTTCTGGTTCTTTAGCCGTGGCAGGTTCTCGCCATTGGCATTCGACCAAAGCAACTGTCTGATCTTGGTAAGGATATCCCAGGCGGCCAATCTGGAATTGTCCATCCGGTGTTCCCAGAGGCTGGATCACGTAGTTAGTCTTTTTCAGCTCGGTACGAGCGAGTGCGGTGAGCGTTGAGTTTGCGGTGGCTTCGTCGCCACGTCGCAAGCTGTCAAGAAACATTGCAACGATCTTTCCAGCCTCTGAATCGGTCGATTCAACAACTTTAGGTTGGAAAGTCGGATCAGCCAGAGTGCCAGCTTGTGCTCCAGTAGTTTGTTGCCCGGCCGCTGGAGCCTTTTCGGCTGAAGCTTGGTCGGGAGTCTTCGATCCGCCGCATCCTACGGTTAAGGAAAGTGTCGAAGCTCCTAACAAGGCGGCTGTTGCAAACGATCGGTATTTCTTATTCATCAGTTACTTCCTGCAACTTGAAATGGGTCTGTGCGATAGAAGAGTTCTTACCAACTGGCCAAAGTCCGCGTCAACCTGACTTAGAAAAAGGTTGTGCCACATTGCTAGCGTCCTGCTTGTAGCCACCCGCTGCCAAGCGGTGGAAACGTTACAATTTAGCTACTCGCTGCCAAGCGGTGGAAACGTTAACAATTGCGTCCACCGTCTGGCGAAGGTGGCTACCCAGCTTGCCACGGAATCTTTGTCAGCGTGACAGCTTGAACTAACAGAACTGAACTAAAAACGATGCAACTCGATACATTCGAACTCAAACTCCCACTCGCTCATCCTTTCACGATTTCGCGAGGGACGATTACCGAACAGTCCAGCTTAATCGTACGCCTTCAAGCCGACGGCATCAGCGGTTGGGGCGAAGTCACGCAAAATCGTTACTACGATCGAACCATCGAATCACTTAAGGCGGCGATCGAACTTGCGAGACCACTTCTGCCGCAAATGATGAGCGAGCATCCGGCGGATATGTGGCCGACGTTGATGGAAACGCTTGGCGGTGACACATTCGCAGTCAGTGCCTTGGATATGGCGGCTCACGATTGGCATGCAAGGAAAGCTGGAGTGCCAACCTGGAAGTACTGGGGACTGACGTGGAACGAAGTACCACAATCCAGCTTTACGATCGCCATCGATTCCATCGAGAAGATGCTCGAAAAACTGAATGAGCAACCGAATTGGCCGATCTACAAAATTAAACTTGGAACCAGCAATGACATCGAAATCGTGCGAAGCTTGAGAGAAGCGACAAGGGCTAAGTTTCGAGTCGACGCCAACTGCGCTTGGACTGTCGATCAAACGATCAAGTTGTCCGATGAGCTTAAAGAGCTGAAGGTCGAGTTCATTGAACAGCCGTTACCGCGTGAAGCCCCAGAGGCAGATCACTGGCGACTGCATGATGGAACGGCACTGCCGATTATCGCCGACGAAAGCTGTCAGACTGAAGAGGACGTGGACAAGTGCCATGGGCTGTTTCACGGCATCAATGTCAAAGTCTGTAAGTGCGGCGGGCTGACCCCAGCCTTTCGCATGCTGAAGCGAGCTCGTGAGTTGGGTATGCAAACGATGGTCGGTTGCATGGTGGAAAGTTCCATTGCCATCAGCGCGGCAGCGCAACTCTTGCCGCTACTGGACTATGCCGACTTGGATGGGTCAGCATTGTTAGCTTCAGATCCGACCAAGGGTGTCGTTGTCACCAACGGCCAAATTCAACTTTCTAGCGAGCTTGGCCACGGAGCTTCTCTACCTGGCTGCGACTCAAAGCCACAAGCTCCTTGAAGCCCAGAAGAAAATCCTGGAACATCAGGCGTGCAAGAAAGTAGATGTTCTTGCCGTAACGCGGTAGCAATCGCTTTGGGTCGCTGAATGCGCGGTAGAGCCATTCACAACCGATGACTTGCCAGAACTTGGGGGCTCGCTTGGCAGTGCCAGCTAAGAAGTCGAATGACGCGCCAAGCTGTATGGAAAGTGGCACGCCCAATTGTTCAAGATTGTCGTAGATCCACAGTTCGCCCTTGGGTTGTCCAAACGCAACCAGAAGTATGTCTGTACCAGCATCACGAATGCGAGCAAGCATTTGTTGATGTTCTTCAGGTGAAAGCTGCCTGAATGGCGGCGAGTAGGTACCGGCGATTTTCATTTCGGGAAAGAAACGTTTGAGCGTTTCAGCAGCGGCATCTGCGACACCAGGAGCACCTCCCAAGAAGAAGATCTTGTAACCCTTCTCGGCAGATAGTCGTCCTAGTTCAATGATCATATCTGAACCAGCGACGCGACAAGGAAGCGCCGTCGTTTCAAGCTTGCTTCGCCACACGATTGGATTGCCGTCGGCCAAGATGCAACAACACTTTTTGTTGACTTCAGCCAGTTCAGGGGTTTCGTCAACGAGCATCAAGTAGTTTAGATTGGCAGTGATGAAATACTCGGGGTTGCCAGCTTGTACGACTTTATCGGCCAGCTCGATCGCGTCGCTCATCGTGGCTTGCGCGAATTGAAGGCCCCAAACGTTCGTCGTCGGCAAGGCTGTAACGGGAGCAAATTTCGGATAAGTTGATGCTGCTGGCCGAGCTGAATCCTGATCCTGAGGGTCTATTGGTGTGACGATTGGAGCCAGGAAGGGATTCGACCAAGTGGTCTCGCCATTGGTGTAGCTATTGGAATTGTTGGACAGCGACATAGGTTGACTCGGGCTTCGGGAAGCTTGGAACTATCGCTTAAACCTTAGAACACTGATAGAATTCCAGCTTGCGACTTGATTCCAGCTTGAGACTTGGCCCGTCTTCTGGGCTCAACTTAGTCGGAACGTAACGGTTGTAACGATCTGAACAAAAATCTCACCCATCTATCGAGAGAAGCATTCATTGAATCGAAATGTAGTGGTCATCAGCATCGAAGGGCTTTCAACGGCACTCGTGGGCGCTTATGGTTCGAACACAGCCGAGACTAAGACGCTCGATTCCATCGCAGCTTGCGGGATTGTGTTGGACCAGTGTTACCTCGATAGCCGCAATCTCGATCAAATGCTAATTAGTCTTTGGACTGGCCAGCATGCGATGGTCCGCGAGCATTGCATGAGTAGCGGAAGTTCCAAGCTTCACGATCCGGTTGCCGGTGATGTAGTCGCGGGCGAGACACTATGGCACGTATTGGAGCGCTCGGGCCATGCTGTAGTCTTTGTAACCGACTGCCCCAAGACTGCAGCGCTTGCTGAGAAGTGCGGTTGCAGTCGAGTGCTCTTGGTCGAAGCGGCAGTACCAACGCAGCCTGCCGAAGAGGTGATGCTATGCGCGGCGATGTCGCTGTTCTCCGCGGCCGCTGAGGCAATGGAGCAACTGGACACAGAAAGCAGCTCCACCAAGTTATGTTGGATTCACACTCGAGGACTTTATCAACCTTGGGACGCTCCGTTGGATCTAAGAGCGCGTTTCGCGGACTCGGATGATCCAGATCCGCCGTCAGAAGTTGGTCCGCCACAGATGGTTGTGGATCAGCAAACCGATCCTGACCTTGTTGTGGGCTGGATTCAAGTTGCTGGTGCTCAGGCGAGTGTCCTCGATCAAGGCATTGAACTGCTGCGAGACTTCATCGACCAGTTGGACAATGATTGGTCGTGGTGCATCTTGGGTATCGACGCTTATCCGCTTGGTGAGCTTGGCCGTATTGGTCGCGATGACGGCGCGATGGAAAGTAGAGCTCTAGGAACTCACCATCTTCAAGTTGCCGCGATCTTCAGTCCTGAACCTGAGTTGCCTATTGGTTGGCGCGTCGACCAGATTTGCCAATTGCCCGATGTTGCTGTTTCGATTGCTGAGCTGTGTGGAATTAGACTTTGTGGGATTGAGCTGTACAGCGACGAACACGATGGCAGCTCCGACTCAAGCAATGCGATAGCTCTTTGGGGACGTTCGCAGTTGGGAGCTCCTGAGGATCAATCTGCGATGCAATGGAATCATGTGCATCAGTTGGCATGTCTTGTTGAAGGTGAGCAATCGTGGCTGCGAACGCCGGCATGGAGCATGCGAACTAAGGGGCCTGAGGCGGGACCAGACAACGAGCTGCTGTTCGTACAACCCGACGATCATTGGGAAATCAGCGAAGTGGGTAGTCGTTGCCGCGACGTTCTAGAACAGTTGGTCGAAGTGCGGACGAAGTTCATTGAAGCCGCGAAAGTTGGTCGACGTGACCTGCTTCCCAAGCTGGATGAACTGCATTGCAATCTTTTGAGGTGATGGCTGAAGCGTACGATGAGCCTGAGGGGTCCGATGTGATGGGCAAGGCTATGAATGCGAAAGAATCCCGTTGGAAACGGGAGCGACTCTTAATTGTCGCACCTGTCTCCGACAGGATTTCCCTCATGCGGATAAGCAAGACTTAGAAACCAAGCAACTTGATGTCAGTTCGTCAGGATTCCGATCCGATAGGAAAACTGGGGGGATTCTGACATCTTTTTTCCCGGCCTGTACAGTAAAACTGTGATTTCTGGGCTTTTTCCGCCTAGACGATCAGCGCACAAAGGGAAACAATTAAGCATCTAGGGTGTATTGGAAGAATGCACCGTTCACTCACCCGTATCTCCCTCCAGCTATCAGCGGAAGATCGCCAGCAGTTTCAACTGGGTTAGCGAGTCTGTTCAATCGCTGCACGGATGTGCGGATCACCAAGCGAGAAATAGTAAACAATGTCGAATAAGAAGAATCGACGCTCATCCCGACGACACTATCGTCAGGTGAGCGAGCCGGTTGTTCAACCGGTTTCGGAAAAGGATGTCTCGGAATTGCTCTCGGGAGGATCTCCCACAGAAGCATCGAAATCGTTGAAATGGGCCTCGGGCAAGCCTTACACTGCTCGAAAAAACAATATCAACTGGGAAGCGGTGATTTGGTTGTCGATCGCTCACCTGGGTTTGCTTGCCGCGCCTTGGACCTTCACCTGGTCAGGTTTAGCACTTGTGTTCTTCATGCACTGGGTCTGCGGATGCATCGGTATCACTTTGGGATATCACCGATTGCTAACTCACGGCGGCTTCAGTACTCCTAAGTGGGCCAAACGGACGATCGCTACGATTGGATGTTTAGCTGGCGAAGGCCCACCACTGCAATGGGTCGCAGCTCACCGACTTCACCACGCTCGAAGCGATCAAGATGGCGACCCACACTCGCCACGTGACGGCGGATGGTGGAGCCACGTATTCTGGCTGGCGTACACCGTTGGCGGGAAGGACTCGAGCGAGTTCTACAAGAAGTGGGCTCCTGATCTTTATCAAGATCGTTACATGCGCTTGCTGAACTATCTGTTCCTTCCAGTGAACATCATCAGCGCGCTGATCATCGTTGGTATTGGTTACGCAATCGGCAGTTGGGACTTGGCGCTTAGCTGGTTGGTTTGGGGTGTGTTCGTTCGCATGGTATTCGTACTTCACGCAACATGGTTGGTCAACAGCGCCAGTCACATGTGGGGCTACAAGAACTACCAGACTCGCGACGACAGCCGCAACAATTGGTGGGTAGCTTTGATTACCTTCGGCGAAGGATGGCACAACAATCACCACGCTCACCCACGCATGGCCGTTCACGGTCACAAGTGGTGGGAAGTCGACGTTACCTACATGATGATTCGTATCATGAAGGTCGTCGGACTTGCTTGGGATGTCGTCGATTATCGCTCGCGTAACGAAAAGAGCGCTGGTTAAAGCAACAAGCTTCTTAGCTTTTGAAAAACTCTAAAGACTCCCGCTAAACTAGCGGGAGTCTTTTTCTTTTACCACTTGGAAGATATCGAGAAGTTAATCAAAGCTTAAACGCGGCCGAGCTTAAGAATCTCCAGTGATCATTCTTCTGACTTCAAACTCTTGGCAATTACAATATCGAGTCGAACTCGACTCTTTACGGAAAGCGACCGATGCGATTTTCCTTGATTAGCCAACTCCTTCACCTGTTTGCATTGTCCGTTGCCATCGCAATTAGCTTGGCCGCATCGTCCAGCTTGGCACACGCCAAGCAAGAATTCCAAGATGCCACAAATGAAGGAGTGGATGAGAATCCATCGCCTCAAGAGCGACGTTCACGGCAACAATCCGGAGGCGGCGGCCGACGAGTCTACCGTGATCGGGTTGCTGCGAATTGGATTAGCGATAGTCAGTTTTGGTATCGCAATGACCTACCTGAGGGTCAACGCGAGTTCATTTTCGTTGATGCAACTGAAGGCACTCGTGACCTAGCCTTCGATCATGCAGCGGTAAAGCAAGCGTTTGTTGGAACTGAAGATGCAGATCGAATGCCTATCGAACGACTAGAGTACGATGATGCAGGAAAGCTGATTGGGCTTGTTGGTAAATCCAAGCGATACCAGTGGGACGCGACTGCTAAGAAATTGACCGAAGTCAATGGCGACGCGGCTGATCCATCCAAGACGCCGTCCAATGGCAATAACAATCCGAATCGAAGACCTTCGCGAACCGGCGCTGAAACATCAGTGACCTTCGTCAATCGACTGGCGGGGTCGGCTGAACTGTTTTGGGTTAGCGACGATGGATCCAAGCAAAGCTATGGCAAGGTCGAACCGGGCAAGTCACGAGATCAGCATACTTTTGGCGGGCATCGTTGGGAAATACACAATGACAAAGGCGAGAGCCTTGGGATCATAGTGGCCGACGACAACGGCAGCGAGGTGACTATCGATGGGCGCAAATTCGAACCCGCACCAGCTCCGCGAAGGCGTCGCGATGGGAATCGAACTGAACGAAATGATGGACGTTCGCCGGACGGCAAATGGACTGCCAGTGTTGTCGACTACAACGTGGTCGTGAATTCAACGGACTCGGGTGAGTCGATCACTCTGAGCGATGATGGCAAAGAGGGACTGGCTTATGGGCAGTTGATTTGGTCTCCCGATTCCCAAAGCTTGATCGCCTTTCGAATGGAAACCGTCCAACGGAAAGAGTTTCACATCGTCCGCTCGTCGCCTCCTGGTGGCGGTCGAGCCGTACTGCAATCTCAGCCTTACAGCCTTCCCGGAGACGACTTTCCCAAGTATGAACCCAACATTTTTCACATCCAATCGCGACAGCAAGTGAAGCCAACGGTCGATCGATACGAGCATGAATGGAGCTCGCCAAGGATTCGCTTCTCTAAGGATGGCACAAAGTTCACCTACGAACAGATCGATCGCGGTCACGGACGATTTCGTTTGATCGAAGTAGATGTCAAATCCGGCTCGGTTCGCAACTTGGTGGACGAGAAGTCCAATACGTTTATCTGGACGGCTCATACCGAAAACAACACTCTGCGCACGATCAATTGGCTTGAGAAGTCGAATCAGTTGATCTATGTTACAGAGAAGAATGGCTGGCGGCAATTCATTCTGTTGGACGCAAACAATGGCAATGAAATTCGCGAACTGACTCCGCGAGGAATCGTCTGTCGAAGCATTGAGAAGATCGACGAAGAGAATCGGATACTGTGGTTCACAGCTAGCGGCCGTGCGGGACCTGATCGGGAGGGACCTGATAGCGAGGACCAAGATCCCTACTTTATCCATTACGCAAAAGTCGAATTGGATACGGGCAAAGTGACTTGGTTGACCGATGGCAATGGCACCCACTCGATCGAATTCTCTCCCAACGGCAAATACGTTTTGGACAGCTACTCGCGCGTGGATATGGCTCCAGTTACGGAACTGCGGAGCGCAGAAGATGGAAGGCTATTGTGTAAATTAGAGCAAGCGGATATTGGCGGACTTCAGGCCAGCGGCTGGTCAGCTCCCGAAGTGTTTGTAGCTAATGGACGCGATGGAACGACAGATATTTGGGGCATCATCTGTCGCCCGAAAGACTATGATCCAAGCAAGAAATATCCAGTCATCGAGGATATCTACGCTGGTCCACAAGATTCTTTTGTCCCTAAGAATTTCAGCCCCAGCCAACGCTTCGAGTCGCTTACTTCGCTTGGGTTCATCGTCGTTAAGATCGATGGCATGGGCACGGCCAATCGCTCCAAGGCGTTTCACGATGTTTGCTGGAAGAACTTAAAGGACGGCGGCTTTGAAGATCGCATTCTGTGGATCAAAGCTGCGGCAGCAAAGTACCCGGAACTTGATTTGTCGCGAGTTGGAGTTTACGGCACTAGTGCTGGCGGACAGAACGCAGCGGGTGGCGTGCTCTTCCATCCCGAGTTCTACAAGGTTGCCGTGGCGGCATGCGGTTGTCACGACAATCGTATGGACAAGGCTTCATGGAACGAGCAGTGGATGGGCTACCCGGTTGGACCGCACTATGGCGAATCCTCGAATATCGACAACGCTTATCGACTGCGTGGTAAGTTGTTGCTCATTGTCGGCGAAGTAGACACCAACGTTCCGCCCGAGTCGACGTTGCGATTTGCTGACGCACTGATCCGAGCCAACAAGGATTTTGATTTATTGGTAGTGCCAAACTCGGGACACGGCATGGGAGGCGTTTACGGTACACGACGCATGCACGATTACTTTGTGCGACAGTTGCTCGGCCAAGAACCACCCGATCGAAATGCCGAGTAGACAAGATTCGCGAAATGCCAGCGGGCGTTAGACTTATCGAAACCCGCTGCGTTAGCGAGGGATATTCTCTTCAAGCAGGGGCCTAGGAATCCCTCGCTAACCCAGCGGGTTGGGATGAAGAGTCGTTACACGTACCACTCGATAATGCGGCGACTGTAAGAATCTAGGGCATCGCGGTCGGGGACGTGATAACGGATGCCGAACGAGTCGACGATGATAACGCCGTTTTCGCCAAGCTTGCGAACATCGTTCTCGTCTTTGATGATAAAGCTGGTCGTTCCGCGATCCGTCTCGACCTTCCATTCGCACGGTTCAGAGTTGCCCGAGACCCATACGACGCGTTTGAGTACCGGGACAAACTCGCGCTTCTCGAGTTCGCTCGCTAAGACCTTTTGATTCTCGGCGCTCAGATTGGCAGGGTCGTCGACGCACAGGATCTCTTTTCCACTTCGATCTACCAACGAGATCCACTCGGAAGGCTTAGAAAGGGGAAACAAGCGTACCGGCCGGATGTCGTCAAAGCGATTGCCCTGTGAATCTGAAGCGGAAAGTTGCCCGAGTGCATCGACGCTAAGGACCAGAGTCTCGACATGCACGAGGGCGGTTGAGCTAACAGTAGTTTTGCGATCGGTGGACCTCAGGATTCAAGTTTCAGGATACAGTTTGTTTCTCAACTACCAAACGACGAGCAATGGCTCTACTAGGCGTTAGTGCATGACGGCCAATTGCGCTTGGTGGAGTCGCGTGTAGACTCCGTTTTTCGCGAGCAGGTCTTCGTGCTTTCCAACTTCAACGACTACGCCATGTTCCATCACGATAATCCGATCCGCATTGCGTAGCGTGCTTAGTCGGTGAGCGATCGCGATGGTGGTTCGGCCTTTGACAAGGTTATCCAACGCTGCTTGAATCTCGCGTTCGGTTTCGTTGTCGACTGCCGAGGTTGCTTCATCGAGGATCAGAAGCCTTGGGTCGGTAAGAATCGCACGGGCGATGGAGATTCGTTGACGTTCGCCGCCGGACAATCCTTGCCCGCGTTCGCCGACGATTGAATCGTAGCCATCGGGCAGTCGACTGATGAAGCCGTGAGCATGTGCCGCGCGAGCTGCAGAGATAATCTCGTCAGGCGAAGCGTTCGGTTTACCGTAAGCGATATTCTCGGCGATCGTTCCAAAAAACAGGTAGGGCTCCTGCAACACGATTCCCACGTTGCTGCGGTACTTTTGAATTGGGAACGATCGAATGTCTTGTCCATCAACGAGGATCGCGCCTTCGGTGACGTCGTAGAATCGACAGACTAGATTGACTAACGTGCTCTTTCCCGATCCGCTGGGGCCGACTAAGCCGACCAATTCACCTGGGCGGACTTTGATGTCTACGCCACTGATGACTTCGCGATTACCGTAGCGAAAGCGAACTCCGCGAAGTTCAATACCGCCAGTGATTCGACCTGGATCGACAGGCGATTGGGGCTCCATCACAGTGGGGCGTTGGTCGAGTATTTCGAAAACGCGGAATGTGGCTGCTGCGGCGCGTTGAGTGTCCGCCAACATGCGGCTCATCGAGTCCAAGCGAACGTAGAAGCGACCGATGTAAAGCACGAAAAGCTGGAGCTTACCGACGGTAATTGTCTGGTGAGAGACC
Source organism: Planctomycetota bacterium (assembly GCA_963204965.1). Classification (GTDB taxonomy): domain Bacteria; phylum Planctomycetota; class Planctomycetia; order Pirellulales; family Pirellulaceae; genus Aureliella. The sequence goes on from CAUJKA010000114.1 coordinate 20,913, forward strand.
AACCACGCTCCGTAGATCCAAATCAGTAGCAGACCGATTTCGGTAAGTACTGTAACAGTTGGCCCAAAGAACGACCAAAGCTTGTTGATGCGGATGTTGGAATCCAAAACGTGACGGTTCGCGTCCTCGAATCGAACGACTTCTCGCTGTTCTTGGGCAAAAGCTTTGACGACTCGGACACCTGGTATTGCGTCGGTGAGCACACTGACCATCGCTTCCCAAGCATGTCCAGCTCGAGCGAATCCATGTCGTAGTCGCACGCGAACATTGTGAGTTAACCAAGCAATAATAGGAAAAGGCAGCAGTGAAACGATCGCCAGCCACGGATCCAACTGGAGAAGAATTAGCGAAGTCAGGACGATCATCAGCAGGTCGGTGATGAAATCCAACAAGTGCGACGATAGGAAGTTGCAAATCCGATCAGAGTCACTGCTAATCCTCGAGATCAAGTCGCCAGTTCGTTTGGCACCGTAAAAATCGAGCGACATCTTTTGCAGGTGGCGATAGGTTTCGTTGCGAAGATCGCAACTAATCTGCTCGCTCAGGTAGCTCATTATGTAAGTTCTAGCCCAACCTAGTCCCCAAGCCACGAGCGCCGCGCCGACCATGCCCAGGAGGTACGGCATGAGGGCAGTGAAAAACTGTTGGCTTGTAAGTTCACTATTTGATTTCTGCCAAGGAATCAGAACATCGTCGATCAATGGCATCGTCAAGTAGGGCCAGATCAAACCGGCGGCTGTAGCAAATAGAGTCAACATGACACCGCTTATGACAAGCCCCATGCGGTGCTTCGCAAAACGACTCAAGCGAAGCAAACTCTTGGCTGCGGCGGGCGCGGCGATAGCAACTGTGGCGGGCGCTTCGTTGGAAAGACTCGGGTCTAGATCCAGCTTTTGTTTGGCAGTTTGGTTGAACTGGACCATCAAGCGAGAGACATCTGCGGCTTTTACGGCAGTGAAAGACCACATGGCAATTGGCTGATTGTCCTTCAACAACGCCAAGCTTCCCAAGCCTGAAAAAACGCTCGATCGCAGCGCCATATTCGAGTTAACAGTCCACGATCTAGCGGGCTCGCTGCCGTGCTGTTCGATGAGCTTTCCCCCTGCCAGGGCGAGCAGTATGCCATCGAACTGGCGGGCTTGGTTAATGTCCAAGATGACGAAAGTCGATACAGTCAACCCTGGCGGAATTTCCGATCCCAGCCGGTCGATAACTTCCGCGGGAACTCCAAAAAGCTCGGAATTTTCTACGCCTCCATTCGTTTTGTTCGACGCCATTGAGGCCCTAGCTCGGTTCAAGGAATGTTACAAACTAGCTTAACTGACAACTTTTCCCAATCGGCAATGTAGCCCGTAAACGCTACGGAAGTGAAATAGCTTCGCCAAAACGCAGAACTCGCACAACTGAGAAAATCTTGTTCGGATATCTATAGCCTTTGAGACTTTCCGAACGATAATTGAGTCCGGTCTCAGATCTTATTGTTGATAGCTTTGAACGGCTGTGCAATCGCAATACCCCCGCCTTAACCATTCGGGTCCAAAACTCGTGCTGAAGGCCAGCGGCAACATGTAAAAAAGCGAATCAGCTTGATTCTGAAACTCGACCTCCTAAAATGGAGCGTCGCCACCAATCATTCCTACCCCAAAAAAATGTCCAAAAACCAACCTTCTGAACAGTTGACCATTCGTCGGGTCAACGTTCTTCGTGGTCCAAACGTTTGGGCCAATTTTCCTGTGATCGAAGCATTAGTAGATCTTGGAGAACTCAAGGACACCTCATCCGAGATGATCCCTGGCTTCAACGAGCGGCTAATGGCTTGGCTGCCCACAATGATCGAGCACCGATGTAGCGTCGGCGAGCGAGGCGGCTTTTTCGTTCGCTTGAGACGTGGCACCTACATGGCTCACATTCTCGAGCATGTGGTGATCGAACTACAAACCATGGCCGGCAATACCGTTGGCTTTGGTCGAGCTCGAGAGACCGATGACGAGGAAGGCGTGTATCGCGTGGCGATCGCCTACCATCATGAAAAGGTTGCTCTCGAAGCATTAGAGTTGGGGCGACAAGTCGTCCTGGCTGCTGTAAACGACACTCCGATCGATATCGAAGCGGGTGTTGCCAAACTGCGTGAGTTGATTCACGAATACTGTCTTGGTCCAAGTACACAAGGTCTTGTCAACGCTGCCAAAGAACGTGGCGTTCCCTACATGCGACTGAACGAAGGCAGTTTGGTGCAGTTGGGATACGGCTCGCGTCAACGACGTATTTGGACTGCTGAATCAGATCGCACCAGTGCGATTGGTGAAGCAATTGCCAAAGACAAGGAACTGACTCGCAAGCTGCTTTACGCGGCTGGCATTCCTGTTCCTGAAGGTGCAGTTGTCTCCAACAAAGAAGAAGCCTGGGAAACAGCTTTGGACATCGGCGTTCCCGTTGTAGTCAAACCTCAATGTGGAAATCATGGTCGCGGCGTTTCGACAAATCTGTACACACAGCAAGAAGTCGAAAAGGCATACGAGATTGCTTACGAAGAAGAGTCGACGGTGATCGTTGAAAAGTTCTTCGAAGGCGCCGACTATCGGATGCTGGTAATTGGCAATCAACTGATCGCCGCCGCTCGTCGTGACCCAGCTAAGGTCATCGGCGATTGTAAGTCTACGATCCGGCAATTAGTCGAGATCGTGAACCAAGACCCACGTCGCTCCGATGGTCACTCGACCGTTATGAGCCATATTCCGCTGGACGATGTATCGATGACAGTCCTGGCCCAACAGGGTCTGGATGTCGAAGACATTCCTGGACCGAATCAAGTGGTCTACATCCGCCGCAATGCCAACCTAAGCAGTGGCGGAACGGCTTGCGATGTGACTCAACTGGTTCACCCGCAAGTTGCTGCTCGTGTTGTCGAAGCGGCTCAAATGGTTGGACTGGACATTGCAGGAATCGACGTCGTTGCCAAAGACATCTCCATTCCGCTGGAAGAGCAGAATGGCGGAATTGTCGAAGTCAACGCGGGTCCCGGCTTGAGAATGCACATTCAACCTAGCGAAGGCAAGGGGCAGCCAGTTTGTGAAGCCATCGTCGAGATGTTGTTTCCAAGCGGCAACAATGGACGCATTCCGATTGTCGGAGTCACTGGCGTTAATGGCAAGACAACTACAACTCGCCTGATCGCTCACATTTTCCATTTGTCTGGAAAACGAGTAGGGATGACAAGCACGGATGGCGTTTACTTCAATGGTCGTCGAGTCGACGATGGCGATTGCAGTGGTCCTAAGAGCGCTAAGCGCGTCTTGATGAATCCGAACATCGATGCAGCAATTCTTGAGACGGCTCGCGGTGGAATGATTCGCGAAGGATTGGCTTTCGACAAATGTGACGTAGCGGTTGTTACGAACGTTGGCGAAGGCGATCACTTGGGCTTGGGCGGGATCAATACCGTCGAGCAGCTTGCCAAGGTTAAACGCTGTATCGTC
>CAUJKA010000115.1 GCA_963204965.1 Planctomycetota bacterium
CGACTCGATTGTCAGGCATGGGAATAAAAGAGACCAAGACGTAGCAGAACAGCGAATTACAAACCAGTAACACTGTACTGACCAACAAAACAAAGATGGCGTAGAACCAAGCCGAAAGCAACCCCGATACATTGCGAGTTCGCGATTCTTGGTTCGTTTGCGATTCGGTCATCGTGATTACCTAAAGACTAAGCTCGGACCATTGTCGATCCAACGTTGCCGTTTGCTCGACCGTTAAATTGCCGTTGGGTGTTCGGCATTTGCCCAGTTGAAAGCCCTGCTTACTGACAACATGCTTGAGCGCGGCAAAAAACGGGTAACGCTTAAGCACTCGAATGAACTCGATCGATTGCATCTGATGGCTACGCGCGACTACCAATTCTTGGCGTTCGAACGCTTGGATTAGGCTGTTGTAAAGCGGAGCGGCAACGTTGTAGGTGCTTCCGATGGCGGCGGTTGCTCCCATCGCAAGTGCGCCGAGCAACATCTCATCCACGCCCCAAACGACTTCGAATTTTCCACCTTCGACGTTCAAACAGTCCATGAACTCGAACAGTTCGGGTGAAGTGTATTTCATCCCAACAAGATTCGGAATTCGAGGGCCAGCAGCCGAAAGAAACTCCGGCATACTTAGCCGTGATCCAGTCAGGGATGGAATGTGATAGTAGTAGAAAGGTAGATTGGGAGCCGCTTCGGCGATCTCTGCCATGCATTCAATTAAGCCGCTCACCGAATCTATCTTGAAGTACGAGGGGCAAGTCGCTGAGACCGCGTCGGCTCCTACGCTTTGCGCATGACTTGCCAAATCCGCTGCATCGCGCGAGGCGTTGTGGCCAACTTGCACTATCAGCGTGGCTCGACCGGCTGTGGCTTTAACCCAGGCTTCGACAACTTGTTTACGTTCGTTTGTCGTTAGCGAGACACCTTCGCCAGTACTGCCGCAGCAATAGAACCCAGTGACTCCCGCTTGAAGAAGATACTCAGCGTAGGCTGGAATCACGCTGAGATCCAAATCACCGCTCGTCGGACTGATCGGCGTCAAAACCGCTGCAATCAGTCCTTTTAGTCTTACATGGTTCATTCACAACTTTCCAAGAATGTGCAGACGACAAAGCCAGTCAGGGCGCATGAACGTCGTTCGATGCATGCCCAGTTCGTTCAAAACATGGCTGGTTGGGTTGCACGGATTATAGCCGATTGCGCTTCGTTGTGGGTTTTGATTAAGCTCCATAAACTATGTTGCAACTGACTGAGCACTTTCTTGATTGTCAGGTTCATCAGCGATCGATAGAGGTCTTAGCGCTTCTTTCACGTGGAGATTGACAGATGGACTTTGATCGAAATCGCTACTTCATGGTAGGCGTTCTGCTTCTGTTGCTGGGCTTGCAGTTTCGCATGGTTGATTCGTTTGTGCTGAACGAGACTAGCACGCGAGCGCTGGCGAGATTTGTGAAAGATGCTCAGCTTGCGACCAACGACCTTGGATCGCAAATGTACATGACCATGCATCCGTCGCCTAGAAAGGCCATCAAGCCGCCCAATTGGTTGGGCTGGGCGTTGTTGACGGTCGGCGGAGTCATCTGCTTGCACGCTATGGTACTGCCTCGTCCCAAGGCATAACCACGCGCTATTGTTTTGTCTTTCCAGTTTTCCACCAACGAGAAAGTCTCGACACCTGGTGGAGTCGGCGGAGTCAGTTCGCCCTTGGGAGTTCCCGGCTGTGACGCAATATCCACAATTCTTCGCGAGTTTTAATCGTCGAGTGTACTACGTAGCTGTTGGACTGATCGTCCTTGCCGCGTTCTCAGGATCGACCGCCCAAGAGGAGAAGAAGATTGAAAGCGATGCTGCGCCAAAGGTGCATCGCGAAGGGACTCGAATTGAACAACAACCGATATCATTTCGTACCGAGAGCGACCGATTGTGGGCTACCATAGGCAACTCTGCCAAGCCAATACTGGTGCTTGAGAATCTTGCTGCACAGAGAATCTACCGAGCCAACCGCGAAGATCCAGAAGATTGCAAATGGACAGTCTCCGGTCAGTTCACCGAGTTTGAAGGCCGCAATTTCTTTTTGATCGAACGCGCAGTTCGGTTGTACCAAAAAGACAAGTAGCCGCCCGGCGCCAGACGGTGCGCCTGGGAACGAGGAAAAAGAGGAAGAGAAAGAAAGGCGGAGCCTTGAAGACAGTGCGTTCCCAGGCAGAGCCTGGGACCGAGAAGTAGCCACTGTCGCCAGACAGTGGATAGACTCGCTAGTTCCGATAGGCGCTAAGATCTTACCTCGACCTCTACCGCTTTGCCAGCGGTAGCTACCCAGCTCCTAAAACCAAAAAAAAATGGCCAAGCATTATCTGCTTGGCCATCATCTTCACGAAGCAACATCAAGTTGTTTCTAGGTACCAGCGTCTGGTGTTGGTGCTGGTGTTGTCGCAGGTGCTGCTGGAGCAGCAGGTGCGGTTGGAGCTGCAGGAGCGGCTGGTGCTGGTGGAGCGGCGCTTGGAGAAGCGGCTTCAACGATTGTGCCAGAGTTAACTGTTGTGCTGCAGTTTGGGCAGCCGCCAGATACTACTGTTCCGCTGACAGTACCGCTGCAACCGCAGCTGGATACTACTGGAGTTGAGCAACCACAGCTGGCAACTGGTGCTGGAGCTGAGCAACCACAGCTAGATACGGGTGCAGGTGCTGAGCAACCGCAGCTGGATACTGGAGCTGGTGTTGAACATCCGCAAGTTGGAGCTGGTGCAGGAGCACAGCACTTAGGAGCAGGAGCACAGCACTTCGGTGCAGGTGGGCAGCAGCCCTTGCTTCGACGACCACGAGCGAAACTTACGTCAGCAATGCTCGAAACTAGCAACAACGCTGCAACACCGGCCAATAGGAAACGATTCATTGAACTCTCTCCGTTCAAAGTGGTTTGCGCAGCGACTCAACCGTTGAGCGACTGCGACTACTTGGTAATTCACTGCTTGGGTTCATGGCATCTGAGTCTAATGACTACGATGACATTTCCGGTTAACCCAACTGGGTAACCTTGCCAAGTGAAACCTAGGTTATCGCCTCAATGTTCATTGTCAACCGGGCGAAGCGGGCTCAAATCCTGCCTATCCTTGCTAAATATCCTATAGTTATCGCGCGTTAACATCGGCAGAGTCAGCTAGGTCGTCAAGGTTTTGCGATTTTGCCTATTTTTTCAGGCTAAAACGAACAGACTTCGATGCTGCTATGGCGATTTTCCTAGAGAACTTTCATCCGGCAAAAAAGCACGGTTCAAAGTCAGGTTATGGAGAACATGTTGTGGCTTCCCGCAATCTTTGTGGTAAACGCGTCGTACTCACTGGAGCTTCCAGTGGAATTGGTTGGTATTTGGCAACACAACTGATTGGGATGGGAGCATCGGTCGTCGTTGATGGTAGACGCGAAGAGCGACTGCAGCAATTACGACTCTCCGTCGGCAATTCAAAGAAGTTAATTGCCGTACCAGGGGACTTGTGCGAAGGTCATCACCGCGCCGATTTAATCAACACAGCGGTTAAACAATTCGGTGGTATCGATCTACTCATCAACAACGCTGGCATCGGTGCAATTGGATCGTTTGAACAAGCGTCCCCCGAGCGACTTCGGCAAATTTTGGAAGTCGACTTCTTTGCAGCAGCCGAGTTAACGCGCCTAGCGATTCCGCAACTGAAGAAAGGCAACGAGCCCGTGCTGTGCAACGTTAACTCGGTGCTTGGCTACCGAGGCGTGCCTGGAAAGAGCGAATACTGCGCTGCTAAGTTTGCCATGCGAGGATGGACTGAGTCGTTGCGACTTGAGCTTCGTTCAAGCGGTGTGGATGTCGTTGCCGTTTCACCAAGCACCACGCGCAGTGAGTTTTTTTCGTCTTTGATCCAAACCGATTCATCTGCTCAAAGTGCAAGCCTTGGATCACAGTCTGCCGAGAAGGTTGCGAAGAGTATCATCAAGGCGATTCGCCGCCGACACCTTGATTCAATTCTGTCGCCAGGAGGCAAAGCACTGGTGTGGTTGAGTCAAATGCTGCCGCGCGTGACTGACAGCTTACTGCTGCGTTATGCAACTTGACGTTCAGCCATGAGGCATCGCGTTCCGAGGCGGTGCCTCAGAACGAGTTGCGAATAAGAAATTTTGCCTTACGGATTTCCGCCAGAGAATGGATCCGCGCCGAATGGATCTGCTCCGGCTGGTGCATCAGCACTTGGTGTATCAGGAGCATCCGTAGAACCGAATGGATCGCTGGACGTGCTTTCGGCAGCTTCATTCATAGGAGCATTATCGACGTCAGTGTTTTGCTGCTTGGCTGGCTTTTCTGGAGCTCCTTCGATCGGTTTCGCGATTCGCGGTAGGTCCTTGCCAATTGGTCGCAAGCACTGGATCTGCCCATTAGGTGCTGCCAAGTAAACTCGATCAGTGATGTTGTTTAGCGTCGATACCGGAAGCATGATGCGACTGCTAGTTGTACCCTGCAGTTTTCCAGTCTTTCGATCGAGTGCGACGAGACTATCGGATGAAGTTCGGCAAATCACATTTGGACCAGAGATGCCGATTGGTCCGAGAACATTGCCATTGTAGGAGCGTTCCCAAGCTTCAAACCCAGTGGAATCGTTGACCGCAGTGAATTCGCCAGATTCCGAAGCCAGATAGACTTGCCCCAGCTCTTCATCAACTAGCGCTGGTGCAGCGATCGGGTGCGAAAGATGGAATGACCATCGCAGCTTTCCATCGAAGGAAACCTTTGCGAGTACCCCATCGTTGCTTCCAATGTAGAAGCCATCCTTGCTTGACGCCAAACTTCCGGTAACACCTGAGCTGGACTCGAATCGATAGAGTACCCGTGGTTTGGCAGAACCTGAATAGACATAAACCATTCCGCTGCCTGTGGCCATCGCGACGACCTTGCGATCAGGCGATGTTACGGGTCGATCTGTCGTGCGGCGAATCATGCGATTGGACCAAGGATTGATTTTCTCGGTAATGCCGTACGCGGTGAGTGTTCCACTGTAGTCAGCGACTAATGCCATTGTGTTTAGTCGAGTCGCTCGTTGAACGCCTGGTGGTGGTTCAATTTCTGCATCGATAACGCTGAGCCCGCTGCTCGTATTATTGGATAGGTGTTTTGTCATCACCTGCTTGCCAGTAACCCATTCCAACTGATAAAGCGTATCGCCTTGAACAACAAAGATTCCCTGGCTGGAAAGAGCTGCTGGCAACGCGGACGCACTAACTGGACCGCATGGAGTCGACCAAAGTAGCTTGCCAGTTTCAGCATCAAAGTTCTGAACCAATCCGTTGGCCGTAACTACAACCAATCGCATTTGAGGAATGTTGACCTCAGCGACTTCAAAACCAGATTGCTTCCCGAGCAGTTTGGCAGCGATCGATTGAGCCTCTGCTTTCGCCTTTTCCATACCAATCGGTTGATTCTTGGCGTCCAATTTGTCGGCGGCAACACGGACCATTGGGTAGCCCGGCAAGTCGACAACCGCGAATTTTCGGGTCGAAGTTTGATCCATCCAAACATCTGCGGAAGAAATGCCTCGGCCATCAAATGGCACCCTAGCCTGCGAAAGCCAAGCTGTTTCTAACCCAAGATCGTCCAATTGATTGTTGGCAAACTGCCCAAAGACCGGGAGGGGCACGGCGAATGCAAAAAGAACCAACAACGAACTAAAACGGTTGCGCATCATCACTACCTGACTTCGCATTTTTCTAGAAGCTGTCTACGAAAAGAAGAGGGTTCAGTAAGCACGGAATTTGACTTTCCCGCACCCCGGAAAGGATTGAGTATAGTCACTTTTTGCGAAGAAGCGAAATTCGATCCGACAGCATTTCCGAGGTACATCTGAATTTACACAGCGGGGGTTGTCAAAATTGAGATAAGCTCTAATATAAGACAGCAATTCGCTGATACCCACGACCTCCAACCGACCGACCTGAAAGGGTGGCATGAAACCCACCAATTTGGATCACATTCGACCGATCGATCAGGCAGTCTTGGATTTGCTCCGCCAGTTCCCTGGCATGAACATCCAAGACTTGACCGACCGACTGGAAGTAACCGCCACGGCGGTCCGCCAACGGCTGGATCGTTTGGAGGAAGTTGAGCTTGTGGAGCGTCGCAAGGAAAGTGTCGGCCGCGGTAGACCGCAGTATCGCTACTTCCTCACGGCTCTGGGAACCAGATATTCGTCCGTTAGCTATGCAGATCTTGCAACGGCTCTTTGGACTGAAGTCATGGACCTGCCCAATCCGAGCTTGCGGAATCGAATCCTCCGCCGCGTCGCCAGACGAATGGGTGAAGGTTTGGTTCATTCGGCTGCTAGCGACTCGCTCGCCGATCGAATGGAGGCTGTGGCCGAAGAGCTAGGTAGACGCAAGGTTCCAACCTCCGTGATTAGCACAACCGGTTCCATGCCAATCCTTCAAGTGTTGGCTTGTCCGTTTCCTGACTTGGCTGGCGATGGTCGCAATCGACAAGTCTGCGAACTGGAGCAAGAGATGCTCAGCGAAGCGATCGGTCAATCCGTTCAGCTCTCGTGCTGTCGACTTGATGGGCACGATCATTGTCAGTTCCGGGCCGTCCCGGTAGTTGAAATGCCTGGAGTTGAAATGGCGGGAGTTGAAATCAACGATTCCGTCAGCGGCTCCATAGTAACATCCGATTCAAAAACAGTTTAACGAGTTGTACTCGAAGAAGAAAATCTACAGGACACAGATTGATGGCTCACGTACTTAAAGTAGAAAACCTGCACGTCGAAGTTGAGGGCAAAGCGATTCTTCGAGGTGTGAATTTGGAAATGCACCACGGTCAAACTCACGCTTTGATGGGTCCAAACGGTTCAGGCAAAAGCACGCTAGGCTTGGTGATCGCTGGTCATCCTGGTTATCAAGTGACCGCAGGATCGATCACATTGGATGGTGAAGATGTCTTGGAGATGGAAGCCGATCAGCGAGCTCGCGCTGGAATCTTCATGGCTTTCCAAAGACCTGTGGCAATCCCAGGCGTTAAGATGGCTGACTTCCTTCGCCACGCAACCACCAACGTTCGACATCCCGACCGCAAGGAAGGTGAAGATCTCATTCCAATGCGAGAGTTTCGCAAGGAACTGAAGTCGAAGATGGAACAATTGAAGATGGACCTCGAGTTCGCGCGACGTTACGTCAACGAGGGCTTCTCGGGCGGTGAAATGAAGCGATCCGAGATTCTTCAATTGGCTATGCTGCAACCCAAGTTCGCCATCCTTGACGAAACCGATAGCGGTCTGGACGCCGACGCAGTACGACTTGCCAGCGCCAGTATCGCCGAGATCGGTCGAGAAAAGATGGGGCTCTTGATCATCACTCACCACGACAAGCTTCTCGAACACAATCCACCTGATTTCACTCACGTCATGTTGGGTGGTCGAATTGTTGAGACTGGCGGCATTGAGTTGGCTGCAGAACTTTACAGCCAAGGCTACCAGCGCATTCGTGAAGCTTACCCTGACGCCGATCGCGCTAATCGCGAAATGGCTAAGGATGAAGCGGCCGAACTGGCCATTTAGTAAACGCCGGACAACGTTCCGTTGTTACTAGCCAATGACAGTCTCGGTAAATCAATTGCCCGGACTTCGGCAAGAACTTTCAAATGACGGTATGACTAACACATAGAACGAACTTCACTAGTTCATTAGGATAACAGGATTATGGCAACCGACTTAGCAACGGAAAACAACAATGCCATTGGTGAAATCAACAAGTACAACTTTCGCACTGAATCCAAAGCGGTTTTCAAAGCGCGAAAGGGAATAGATCGCGATATCGTCGCGCAGATCTCCGAGATGAAGGGCGAGCCAGAGTGGATGCGAGACTTCCGCCTTCGATCGCTGGACATCTTCAATTCCAAGCCAATGCCAAGCTGGGGCGGTAGTATCGATGTCGACTTCCAAGACATTTTCTACTACTTGAAGCCATCCTCGGGCCAAGAACGCTCGTGGGACGATGTTCCGGCAGAAATCAAAGAGACCTTCGAAAAGCTGGGCATCCCCGAAGCGGAACGTAAGTTCCTTTCCGGCGTGAAGGCTCAGTTTGAAAGCGAAGTCGTCTACGGTTCTTTGAAGGAAGATTTGGCCGAACAAGGCGTGATCTTCTTAGACACCGATTCTGCACTGCGCGATCACCCTGAACTATTCAAAGAGTACTTCGGTACGATCATTCCACCTGAAGACAACAAGTTTGCCGCACTGAACTCGGCGGTGTGGTCCGGTGGTTCATTCATCTATGTTCCACCAGGTGTGAAGATTGAATTCCCGCTCCAGGCTTACTTCCGCATCAACGCGGAAAACATGGGGCAGTTCGAACGTACGTTGATCATTGTCGACGAAGGTGCTTCGATTCACTATGTCGAGGGTTGCACCGCACCGATGTACAGCAGCGAAAGCCTGCACTCGGCTGTTGTGGAGATCGTCTGCAAGCGCGGCAGTCGTTGCCGATACACGACGATCCAAAACTGGGCCAACAACATTTACAACTTGGTTACCAAGCGGGCAATGGCCTACGCCGATGCTACGATGGAATGGGTCGACGGAAATCTCGGTAGCAAGCTGACGATGAAGTACCCCGCCGTGTACATGATGGAACCCGGCGCTCGAGGCGAAATTCTTTCGATCGCCTTCTCAGGAGCAGGTCAACATCAAGACGCCGGCGCGAAGCTTGTCCATTGTGCGCCTCATACCACCGGACAAATCATCAGTAAGTCGATCAGCAAGAATGGTGGTCGAAGTAGCTATCGAGGTTTGGTTCGAGTTGAGAAAGATGCCAAGCACAGCAAGTCGAACGTGGTTTGCGACGCGTTGATTCTGGACTCGAAGAGTCGCTCGGACACCTATCCATACATCGAAATCCTCGAGCAAGATGTTAGCGTTGGTCACGAAGCTAGCGTCTCTCGCATCGGAGAAGAGCAACTGTTCTATTTGATGAGCCGCGGATTGTCGGAGTCGGAAGCCAGCACGATGATCGTCAACGGCTTCATCGAACCACTCGTCAAAGAATTGCCGATGGAATATGCGATTGAGATGAATCGCTTGATCCAACTTCAAATGGAAGGCTCCGTCGGCTAATGCGCAATTGGAGCGGACCGCTGGTCGGTCCGCTTGTTGCCCTCAGGATTCTGCACCCTATAAACAACTTCTAGATACTCGGTTTCATGAACACAGCCACTCCAACTGAATTGGTCGGCATTTCGACTGCATCCTTTGAACAGTTCCTCGCGCAGAGGAACGAACCGGATTGGGTTATCGCTCATCGCAAAGCCGCTTGGCAAGCCTACGAAGAGATGGATTGGCCATCGCGTCGAGACGAGCAATGGATGCGAAGTGACCTGCGCGGTTTCCGCGCCGAGAAGTATCCGATCCCTTGCTCTCATACTTCGGATGCACAGTCTGGTGATTCGGCAAGCAGTTCTAGCTCGGTTGAATCGCTTCAAGCGGCCGGCATTTCAGAATGGTTGGCTGAAGGCGTTCAACCCGCAGGAGTCTTGAAGACGCTTGACGGCAAGACGATCCACTCCAGCCTTGAAGCTGAGTATGCTGCGAAGGGTGTCGTGTTCTGCGACCTCAGTCAAGCGTGCCGAGATCACTCGCAGCTAGTTGAAAAGTACTTGCATCGTTTAGTGAGCCCCCAAACCGATCGATTCGCTGCCTTGCATGCTGCGATCTGGTCTGGTGGTCAGTTCTTGTATGTTCCACGAGGTGTCGTAGTCGACAAGCCGTTTCGCGTGGCAGCAGGATTAACCGATGGTGCGACCGATAGCGGACATACACTGATTGTCATCGAAGAAGGAGCTGAAGCTACTTTCTTGTACGAAAGCAACAGTGCGGCAAGCACATGCGGTGGTTTGCACTGCGGAGCGGTTGAAGTTGTGGTTCGCCCCGGCGCAAACTTGCGTTATGTGAATTTGCAGGACTGGGGACGTAAGGTCTGGCATTTCGCTCATCAACGCGCAGTGGTCCAACGCGATGCGAATCTGCAATGGACCGTTGCCGCATTGGGCAGCCGTTTCGCTCAAGTCAGTCAAGAAGTAGCTCTCGCTGGCGAAGGGGCAACATCACAAGTTAATGGTGTGATGTTTACTCAAGAAAAACAACAGCTGACATACAATACGTTGCAGCACCACAAAGCCAAAAACTGCCGTAGCGACTTTCTTTACAAGGCCGCATTGCAAGATCAGTCTCGCACTGTTTGGCGTGGCATGATCAAGGTCGATGCGGAAGCTCAACGAACTGACGGCTATCAACGCAACGACAACTTGCTGCTGAGCGATCACGCTCGAGCCGACTCAATCCCTGGTCTTGAGATTGAAGCTGACGATGTACGATGCACACACGGAAGTACATCCGGTAAGGTTGACGAAGAACTGATCTTCTATTGCCAAAGTCGTGGCTTTACCCGGAAGGAAGCTGCTCGCTTGATCGTCACCGGATTCTTCCAGCAGATCTTTGACCGAATCACGATTGAATCGGTTCGCGAAGCGTTGGGCCAGTCGATTGCTCGACAAGTTAGGGAGTACCGCTAGTGTCGATTGAAAACGAAGGATTCGTTCTTGCTGCAAAGCTAAGCGAGCTTACTGATCGTTCTAAGATATGCATAGAGATTGACGATCGTTTTGTCGTACTAGTTCGGCTTGGCAACGATGTTTTTTGCCTGGACGATGTTTGCACGCATGACGGCGGAACGCTGGGTGATGGCGAGCTGATCGATAACTGCTTGGTATGCCCCCGACACGGCGCACACTTCGATGTACGTACCGGCGATGCAGTTACCATGCCTGCGACGGAACCGACAGTTGCTCACGAGGTTCGCGTGACTGGCGATGAGATCTTCGTGAGGCTGAGGACGTAGCAGTGCTTTTTGTAGCGATTCTTCTAATCTGCTTTTTCTGAGTCATTGCCTTCCTTGGCAAATGGCTCCGAAAGCATCTTGAGAAAACGACCGTTTTCGTAAGTCTCCTCAAGTCGCGAATCTACTTCACGCAACTTCTTCATCGCTGCTACATCACCTTCTTGTTCGGAGATCTTGATGAATTCTCCAACGAAACGCTTTACAGCGCCTGAATGACGTGTTGAGCTGTCCATGGAACCAAGTAGGCCGACGACTCCGGCAGTAATCGCACAGAACACTACGACCATGACGGGTACTGTGCAAAATCGTAGCCATGCTATGTCTTTGACCTCGCCGACGATCCACGCGACAACCAGAAGACAGATGATCAAGAGAATTACAAAGAGCATTTGAAACACCTGTGTGTTTGGTTGCGAAGTGAACACTGTGGAGTTCAGAGATGCCGCAATGAAGACGATTTTGTCCTCAAATAATAGTGTGAATAACAGGATCTTTCAGCCTCTCATTTACTACATTCGTTACTACTGAATCGATATTCCGCGTGTGGTATTCCACCTTTCCTAGCTCGGGAAGCCCCATGAGCTAAGTTTTTGCATGGAGTTATCGCATGTCTAGGCGACTGAATCAACAATTACTAAAAAAGCAAATGACCGCACGCAGCGGCGCAGCGATGATTGAGCTTGCGCTGTTCTTGCCCGTGTTCTTCATCATCACGATGGGAACGATTGAAACCTGTCGAATGCTCTACCTTCGCCAGTCGCTAACAATCGCTGCTTATGAATGTGCTCGGATGGGAATCATCACGGGCATGACGCATGAATCGTTGAAGATTCAATGCGACAACATACTCCTTGGCAGGAAAGTTCGCGGCGCGGTAATGAAAGTTGAACCTAGCAATCTTCAGAGTCTTCAATTTGGTGACATCCTTACGGTAACCGTCGAAGCTCCGGCTGACGATAATGCGCTCCTTGGTACATGGCTTTACCGAGGCAAGCAAATGGTTGAGACCGTTAAAATAATGGCGGAGCATTGATTGATGGCGCTTAGCAGCAAATCGCGGCGAACCGGTAGTGTGCTGGTACTCATGGCGGTGCTCCTTCCCGTTGCACTCGCCGTCGCAGCATTCTGCATCAATATCGTCTACATGGAACTCACGAGGACTCAGCTTCAGGTAACCACTGATGTCGCTACACGCGCCGCCGGACGGACTCTTGCTGTTACTCGCGATAAGCAAAAAGCCAAGGATGCAGCCGACCGCATGCTGAGCCTCAATCTGAGCTCCAATAGTCGATTCAAGTTGGGTTCCAAGGACTTTGTTTTTGGAGCTTCGACACGCGGTTCTGAGATTCAGCGCTACCGCTTTCAACAGGCAGCGACGCAGCCCAATGCGATTCAATTTGAAACAAGTGGAAAAGTCGAATTGCCCATGTTGTTTCCAACGATGGGCGTACCAATCTCATACCGGCCGATCAAGTCGGCAATCAGCACACAGACCGAAGTGGATATCGTACTGGTCGTCGATCGATCCAGCTCAATGGCCTTCAGCAGTTCCGAAACCTCTGGCCTCTATCCTCCGTCAAGCGCTCCGCCAGGTTGGTTTTGGGGTATGCCAGTTCCTCCCAATTCACGCTGGCTGGATGCGGTGAACTCAATTTCCGGTTTTCTCACATACCTGGAAAGCACTGTCCATCAAGAGCGAGTCGGAGTCGTCACGTACAGTGATCTCGCCCTCTTGAACTGTCCTTTGACTGAGAGTTACGAACAAGTTCGATTGAGCACTCAGCTTCACACATTCTCGTTCTGGGGCGGAAGCACGAATCTAGGCGTAGGAATTCTCACTGGCGTTCTCGCACTATCCGACAAAGCCAGAGCACGTCCTTGGGCATCGCGGATTATGGTCGTGCTCACCGATGGCATTGGATCTTCGATCGTTGACCCAAAGCTTATTGCTACTTTGGCAGCCAGCCAGAACATCGAAATCCACACGATTACGTTCTCGGCAGAAGCCGATCTGACTCGCATGCAAGAGATCGCACAAGCTTGCGGCGGCAAGCACTATCATGCGAATAGCGGCGCGGAACTTACCAAAGCCTTCGACGCCATCTCACGGACATTACCCACGTTGATTACTCACTGATGGCCATGCAACTTCGATATTCTCAGAATGCAAAACGCGGAGCCGCGTTGGTGGAATTCTCCATGGTGCTGCCGATTATCATGCTGCTTTTCTACGGTATGATTGAACTCAGCCGAGTGCTATTACTGCAACACAGTGTTGACACTGCTGCGTACGAGGGTGCCCGCTGCGCCATTGTTCCAGGTGCGAAATCGGTCGAAGCGACAGAATGTGCCAAGCAGTTGCTCAGCGCTGGGCATTTGAAATCAGCGACCATTAAAGTCGAACCAGAAATCATCACCGAAGACACTGCGTTGATTACGGTTCGAGTCGAACTGCCAATTAAAGAGAATGCTTGGTTGACCCCCTTTTGGTTCAAGCGTGGTTCGGTGGTCAGTCAAGTTTCACTGCTTACCGAACGTCCCGCAGTGGTTCAGCTCTCTGGGCTTCCCGAACTCTTGCAGAAAACCAACACGTTGACGTCATCGTTGGGGCTCTAGTAGCAGGCACATTCCATGTGCTGTCCGCTGCCTTCTTTCTTCACTTTTCCACGACTACCTTCATCGAAGCATTCCAATACTGCCAAACTGTGAGGCCTCTACTTTGGCCTCACAGATTTGACTTGCGGCCAAACTCAGAATGCAACTAGCGCCTCGGTGAACTAGAACTCCGATCAACTTCTTTAGGTGTGCCATAGCCTTCACTAGGGTAACCTGAACTCGTTACCCCCGTCGGAAAGGACATTTGATTGACAGGATAGTTCTGCGTGGGTTGCGAGTATGAGTGCATCCACTGGCCACCATTCTCCATCCCTGGCAACATCGACCATGATTGTGGAAACGCTAATCCGCTGGCGTCATTCTCAAGCAGCTTCAGTCGCAAGTCAATCAACTGTTCTTTCGATTGAGTTCGCTTTTCAAGCTGAGCTTTCAGCTTTACGACTTGAGCTTCCAGCGACTCGACCTGCTCGCGACGCTTCTTTTCGTCATGATCAAAATGGGCTCGCAGATATTGAGTCAACGTCTTCTTGGCATCCGCTCGTTCGCTCTCTTTGCTGGATTCAGAACGCAGCGCTTGGACAGCCTCGGTTAGCACTTTGGAACCTTCGCGAGCTTCCGCAATTTGACTCGGATCATTGGTGTTTTGAATCACCTTGAATTCGCCGTCTTGGTAGACCATCAACTCGTTTTGAGGCATTGAGCCTGGGTACATCGGTGGTGGGTAGCTTGAAGCCGCATAACCGTAGTTGTTATTCTGAGCAGGTAACATTCCCGGCGATGTCATTCCCCCCGGTGGTAACCCCAGTTGCGATCCGAATACTGATTGACCTGGTAAGCCAGGTCCTTGGGCACCAAATTTCGCTCCAGTGTTATTGTAGTTTGCAGGAGGATCTTTGGGATTGTTCTGCGGACGAGGTCCCGACTGGCTCTTATTAACTGGATCTTGAGCGACCATCGAGCCAGACAGGGCAAGCGATAGTCCCAAAACACTTAACACTTTTCTCGGGTTCAATCTAATTAGCATCTTCTACTTCTCCATAGTTCAAAACAGACATCTAGAAACTGAATATCAAGGCGTTAGCTTCCAACCAAGTTCGCCTAACGCTCAGACCAATTCAACTTGGTCGCGTTGAGTTGTACGTCGAGGGCTTCGATTTGACTTTCAAACTGCAAGTCCCAGTTCGGGGAATTGGAAGCCCGCTCCCATTCCCTCTTCATCGATCGAAGTTGCAACTGAGCCGAATAAAGTTCATTCTCATTCGCCGTCCACTCGTCTTCCAACTGCAATAACTGCCGCCTTGTTGCTTCAAGCTCACGAACTGTCATCGCCCCTGGTCCCTCAGAGGATTGGCGTTCGTCGTTTTGATTTGTGGACACATCTCCAAGCTTGTTGCCGCTGTTGCCAGCACCGCCGTTTAATTTCCAGGCTGCAAAACCAACAACAACTGCAACAACCAGTATGCCGATGAATGATCGTCGAAGCGAGTTAGAGTTCAGCCAGCTTGCGAATGCAGTTGGCCGAGTCTGTAGCCTCAGCTTGCCAGATTGAAGCGCGGCCAATAAACGGTCGGATTCTTGTTCGACTTCCGCGGCCGAGCCGAATCGCTTGGAAGGGTCTTTGGCCATCAGCCGATCGACCAACTGCGAGACCTCAAGCGGAACATTTTCGTTGATCTCAGCTAACGGACGATGATTCGAATGGCAAATGCGATTAAGCACTCCCATCGCTGTCTGAGCTCTGAACGGTGGATGGCCTGTGAGCATGAAGTAGACGACACTTCCCAAACTGAACTGATCGCTTTCGCACTGAACTGCGTCCCCGTTAGCTTGCTCGGGCGACATGTAGTGAGGAGTGCCCACAACAACGCCAGTTCGCGTGAACGAAGCATCGTCAACGGCTCGAGCCAAACCAAAGTCGCTCAGTAGCACTCGATCGACGTTTTCTTCGAGCAGAATATTCGCTGGTTTGACATCTCGATGTACCAAGCCTTGTTGGTGAGCAGCCGCAAGACCCGAGGCAGTTTGCTTGATGATTCGCAACGCCTCCGCGACAGAGAGTGGACCATGTGCGTCGACCTTCGACTGTAGCGATCCTCCGCTGACACATTGCATGACCAGAAAGGGATGCTTGCCGTCAGTTTCAACATTGAAAATTGGTATGACGTTAGCGTGCACGACAGCGGCGGCTGCCTGTGCCTCACGAGCGAACCTCTTCCGCGCAGAACTATTGTTTGCTAGGTGTTCCGCAAGTACTTTGATCGCGACAACTCGATGGAGCTCGCCGTCGTAGGCCTTGAGTACGATTCCCATGCCGCCCACACCGATAACTCGTTCCACGTCGTAGCGGCCAATTCTACCTAGCAATTCAGGGTGCGTCGCGGGAGATAGAAAGTCTACGGAGACTCGTTGTACGTCGATCGGATCGTCGAGCAGCGGCTCGGATTGAATCTCGATAGTCACAAACGAAGACTCACTGCTAACAGATTCGGGCAAGTCAGACTCAAGCCACGAACTGCGAGCGTCTTCCCACCACGGAAGTTCTGCGGAATCGATTGTGGCAAGCTGTTGCAAGCATCCCGGACAAGACTGCACCGCCGCTTCCAATTCGCGGTTCTCGGTTGTATTTTCGTTTGAGTTATTGGCATTCGAATGGCTGATTCGCTCCAATTGTTTCCATACAGGGCATTCAACAGTTGAACTACAGCCTCGCATGCAAGCAGACTTCGATGCCGAACGATCGCGATTCGTGTTGTTAGAGAACATCGTTACTCTCCCACTCTTGAACGATCTCGCGGATCTTTGCCGTAACGCGACTGCGAGCGATGTAGACCGCGGTGGCGCTGAGCTTCAATTCTTGAGCGACTTGTTTGACATCGCATCCCAGTACGGCGACTTTCCAAAAAGCTGTCCAGGTAGTTTCTTGAAATGCTTCGCGAGCTTGGATAGCCGCCAAGCGAAACATCTCTTTGCGGTAGTCTCGCGTGATCTCATCAATCTCTGGGGAAGCTTCTGGCAACTCCCTTAACAGACGGATCTGAGAAGTGTTTCCAGAACCGCGTTGCTTGCTGTGTTTCGCGACGTAATTAATGAGCTGATTGCGAGCGATACAGAATAACCACGCTCGAAACTTACCTTGTTGCTTGTCTGGCTGCCATCGCTCGACGGCCTTTGCTACGGATAGAAAAACGTTTTGAGCAATCTCTCGAGCGTCCGCATCTTGTAGGCCGCGTCGTCGAGCGAAGCGGAAGAGCAGAGGTTCGTAAATCTCTATGAACTCTCGCCAGGCTTGCGCGTCGGATTGCGTCGGCAAGCGAAGTATCAAGCTATCACGAGTTTCTGGGTTTGCTGGCATTTTGCGTTTTCCTACCGCGTTGACACTCTAAGACACCGGCCAATACGCCGGATCTTTCTCCGTTTTCAGAATTTTTTTTTTTTCGTGAAAAGCCCCAGCACAGGGATTTGTTCAATCCTTAGCAGCTACGCCTATCTCTGCTTGCCTGGCATCACCGCTAGAGTTTACCAATTCACGGGGCGACTGGAGTAGCAGGTACATTCCATGTGCCGTCCGCTGTTTTTCCTACTGTTACTGGATTCAGTCAAGCGATTGATGAACACTGCCGCGTGATGTAGTTCACCGTTTAGGGAATCAGCTAAGATGAAACTTGGTGGGTTTCGTACCTCAACACCACCCTACGCCTTCGCCGGGAGGTACGAGTAAGGAACTCTCGCTGTACAATCTCTCGAAACCAATTCATCAAGGAGTTCTTTCACTATGGTCCAAGTCCTTCACATCTGTGACGCATTTACAAATCAACCGTTTTCAGGCAATCCAGCCGCCGTCTGCTTGCTGGATCATCCTGCCGACGAATCGTGGATGAAGATGGTCGCCCGTGAGATGAATCTCTCGGAAACGGCTTTTCTTCATCAACTGGATGATGGTTTCTCGCTGCGTTGGCTGACTCCGGCCGTCGAGGTCAAGTTGTGCGGGCATGCCACACTGGCCAGTGCGTTCACACTTTGGAACACTGGCGTACTTAGCGACAATCAACCTGCACACTTTCAGACGCTCAGCGGTCGCATTACATGTTGGAAGGAAGACGATTGGATCGTCATGGACTTTCCCGCCAAAGTCTGTCAACCTTGTGCTGCACCGTCGGGCTTGGCTGAAGCTCTGGGTAGCCCCATCGGCTATTGTGGAATCAATGGCATGGACTACCTTGTTGAAGTCGCCGACGAATCTACGCTGCGAGGACTGACTCCCAACATGTCCGAACTGGCCAAGCTGCCTGTGCGCGGAGTGATCGTCACATGCCGAAGTAGTGATTCGCAGTTCGATTTCGTGTCGAGATTTTTCGCTCCGGCTGCTGGAGTCGACGAAGATCCGGTGACGGGTTCAGCACACTGCGCACTTGGTCCGCATTGGATGAATCAGCTCAATAAATCAGATTTCACCGCATATCAAGCCAGCTTGCGAGGCGGTGTGGTCAAGCTGAGCGTGCAAGGCGATCGCGTCCATCTACGCGGTCAAGCGGTGCTGGTCAGTCGCGTTGAACTATTTCACGGACCAGCGTAACTCTTTCTAATAAGCGAAAGGTAGCTAAACCTACTTCTTGCTCAGCTCTTCAGGTGGAAGCAGCAAACTCAATATCGCTTGCGCGTACAGTCGATGACCAAAGTCGTTGGGGTGATTTAGTCCATTGCCCGTAAGATCGAGATCATGCTTATGCTTGAGAAGATCGAGCCAAATCGAAGTGACATCAGCAAGTGCGACGCCTTTGCGAACTCGCTTTTTTAGCTCGTCGCGATACGGTTCGAACATCTCGCGTGGCGTGTGAACCCACTCGGAGTTGCCCACCATGGTTGAGACAAGAATTACTTCGATGTTTGGGTCGAACTTCGCAAGTCCCTCAAGAATCAAATCGACCTGTTGACCATACCAAGCCGGATCGCGCCGACCCACATCATTCATTCCATAAGCGACGATCACCAAGTCCGGTTTCGACTCCAACAGTTTGTCCAGGTCCTTAACGCCATTGGCAACGCTCCAACCGGCAACAGCTCGATTGGTCAGTTTAACTTCACCGCTGGTTACACGACGCAACTTCTGCCCAATCAATTCGACATAGCCATCCTGATGCGGCGCGACTTTGCCGGTGCTCGAAGAATCCAGTCCGGTGGAGATACTATCGCCGCTCACACCGATCGACAACGGTGAACCGCTCTTGAGCTTTTTAATGGTTTGTGGCAACAGATCTGCTGCATAGCGAGGCAAGGCATCACTCCAATCCGTCGATTTGGCTTCGTAAGTGATCTCCACTTGATGTTCATGAAAGAACCGACCAGGACCATACAGCATCCATTGGTCGGGATGCCCTTTGCGATGGCGATAACTGCCCGGTGAATTGGCTGGCAGGTAGATTGCATCTCGAACGATTCCTGCGAGATCGAAGGACCGTGCGATGCGAAGCTCATGGCCATCGGCCGATACCTGGACCGAATCAATTGGAACTGTCTTCGTGCGATCCGACGACTGAACGGAAATCAGCTTCGCAACGGGGAAGGCAACTCGAGCGATATAGTCGCCGTCGGGTTTGTCTTGGAAGAGTACTGAACTTTCGCCGTGGATCGTCGAAGTTTGCCAAACTGGTATCAAGAGTTGTGCGGCTACTTCGTTGTTTGTCGCCTCTTGAGCGTCGCTTGTTCGGCAGAAACCGAAACACGCGATTGTTACGCTCCACAGGCAAAGAGCCCGACGAGACCAGTACGACCGTCGATTCAACGATAACTTGTTTGATAAGACTTTAGACATCAGTACTACCGCTTGAGATATAGAGCCAATGGCGGTCGCGAATGTCACCTACGATCGCAACCCATTATGGAAACCCGAATTTCGGTGTGGCTAAGTGTGACTGTAAACGCTGCGTGTGTCGAGAACCGGATTATGAGTCCAGGGGGCTCAATTGGCAGAAAATCCTGGGCAAAGTACTGACGTATGCGCAAAAGAAACTTCGGATAGAATAGTTGAAGATTGTGCTGGCAGTTCTGGCGAGGCGTTGAGCCAGTAAGGCGTCCAGCCAGTGAAGCCTGTAGTAGGGTAGTGTTTCCACATTTCTGAATTTGGTTGAGTAGCAATGGGTCGCGCATTTGAAGTTCGCAAGGTATCGATGGCCAAGACGGCTGGCCAAAAGTCCAAGGTATACTCGAAGTACGGAAAGCAACTGTACGTCGCTGCCAAGAACGGTGGACCTGACCCCGCAGCCAATCTGGTTCTTCGTGGTCTGATTGAGAAGGCCAAACGTGACCAAGTTCCAGGGCACGTGATTGACAAGGCGATCGACAAAGCCTCGGGTGTAGGCGGAGAGGACTTTGTATCCTGTCGCTACGAAGGTTATGGCCCCGGAAGCTGTGCTGTGATCATCGATTGCTTGACCGACAATAACATGCGGACCATTACCGATGTTCGCAATTGTTTTACCAAGACGAACTCAAAGATGGGTGCACCTGGTTCGGTTATTCATGGCTTCGATCACCTGGCCATCTTCTCGTTCAAAGGAAAAGACAGCGATACCGTCTTGGACGCGCTTCTAACCGCTGAAGTTGATGTGACTGATGTGGAATTCGAAGAAGGCGTCGTAACGGTCTTTGCCCCTGCCTCTGAATTCTACAAAGCCAAGAGTTCACTCAACGCGGCCTTCCCCGACGTCACGATCGAAGTCGAAGAGATTGCCTTTATACCAACAGCTCGCGTTGATATTGGCGCTGACGATCGCCCCATGTTCGACAAGTTCCTCAACATGTTGAACGAGTGCGACGATGTTCAAGAGGTTTATCACAACGTCAATCTATGATGCTGAAGATGAAGCCTCTCGCATCGCCTTCTGATTTTCCTTCGCGAACTTCGCGTGAGGCCCTGTTCTTGTTTCTGTCAGACGGTTGTTCGGTTGAAGGCATTACTGCTTAACTTCGGCATACCCATTTTTGCCCTCACCGCTTTGGCTCGCGGGCCTCGCCAAGCGACTCTCCCGCGAATTAGTCAAGTTAAACGCAATACCGTTCAATTAAGGCATAAAAGTAGTGGACGAGGTTACGAGTCCCCTGGATTCCCTGAAAAATGGACTCGTGACCTCGTCCACTACGAACTTCATTTAACGGTATTGAGCTTTCACGTTGAACTACAGCGCCCGAGAGAGTTCGAGCCCTGGCAGATTCCTTGCTAGCAAACGCATGTTCGGGGCAACCTCTAACCTGCGTTGACCCAATATCGCCCAATCCTGTAGAGCTAAGTCGAATCGAGCTTGAATCAAGCTAACCCGGCCTTTCTCGGTAGGATCTGTCTGGAATGCCACGACCGCGTCTTCACTACTTTGCAGCACTCTTGCTACTCTTGGTTTCAGCGAGCCTTGTCGCCGACGATCAACAAAGTGGCCAGCTGAGTTTCAAGCAACTTCGAGCATTGAAGGACAGGTGGTCATTCGACCCAAATGGATTTCGGCCGGAAAACACTCACGCCAATTGGGAGGCAACTATCCTTCCTCCCTCTCCAACAGACAATTCGACAGGAGACAATTCGACAGGCCAAGGCGGTATCCTGCGAGTAAGTGTGCAGGTCGACAGCAAATTCCATATCTATCGATTCGTTCCGGGAGATCCCAATCCGCAATTTCGAACTTTGATCGTGGGTTGCTCGGATTCCAACATTCGATTTAGCGCACCAACCACAAAAGCAAAGATCGTCAAACAAGATTTAGGCGATGGCTTGGTTATGGAATATTACGAAGGCAATGTCACGTGGGACATACCTTTCGAGTTCGTCAACATGTCGGGCCGGCAACGACCAGAGATTCAGTTGTTTGTTGGATTCAATACTTGTGATGATAAGCACTGTGATCCTCCCGCGGGAATTCGATTCTTCGGCAGGGCAAACTTGACCGATGGCGTTGAACTTGAGCCGGTGGGGTTGCTCCCTGTACCAATTGATTTCAACGATGTTTCCAATCGCCCCGAGCTTACTTCGTGGATATCAAACCTGGCTAGCGACGACGCCGTCAGTCAACAGAATTCTTCCTCAGCAAACGCAGGCAACCAACCACTCTCGCTTTGGATGATGTTAGCTGCTTTGACGGGTGGTTTCATTCTAAACTTCATGCCATGTGTACTGCCCGTTGTGGGGCTTAAGCTGATGAGCTTCGTAAGGCAGTCAGGAAGCGACCATCGACAAGTTGTTGCACTGAACTTAGCTTTCGTCGCTGGAATCTTAGCGGTGGTGCTTGGACTTGCGGCCTTCAACATCGCAACCAAGTTAGCTGGCCAAGCCGTTGGATGGGGAGAGCAGTTCAATAGCTTTCCACTCCAGATTGGTATCGTCATACTATTGTTTGCAATGTCGCTGAGCTTCTTAGGCGTTTGGGAGATTCCCATTCCAGGCTTTGCTTCGGGAAATGCAGCCGGCGAATTGATGGCACGAGAGGGACTGAGTGGAGCGTTTTACAAAGGTATTCTCACGACCATCTTAGCGACACCGTGCTCGGGTCCACTGCTTGGCGCGGTTTTTGGTGAGACGCTGAAGCTGTCGATACTTGGAAGCGTGACGATCTTTCTCTGCGTTGGAATTGGCCTAGGCTTACCCTACCTTGCGATGTGTGTATGGCCGTCAATCGTCCGCTGGTTGCCTAAGCCTGGTGCTTGGATGGAAACATTGAAACAGTTCTTAGCGTTTCCAATGCTCCTTTCCATGATTTGGTTCTTAAATGTGATCGACTCGCAGTATCACATCGCTATGTTGGTGCTGCTGGTTGGCGTTTGGTTTGGATGTTGGGTACTGGGCCGAGTCCCCGTCTATGCCGAAAGCCATTTTAAGATACGCATCTGGGCCACCGTGATTACAGGCTGCGTCATCGTCGGCCTGGTTAGCTTCCGGTACCTTGGTCCGGTCAAGCATCACCTGCCATGGCAGCCGTACAGCGAGGTCGCGCTGGAAAAGCATCGCGCCAGTGGGAAGGTCGTGATGATTGAATTCACCGCGCGGTGGTGTCCAACTTGCCAGACCAACATGCGTTTTGCCATCGACCGGCCCGACGTTGCCAAGCTGGTTCAACAACACGGTGTCGTAACGCTATTGGCTGATTGGACGGACAACTCCACCAGCTCAATTAACTCCAAGGCGATACGTAAGAAAGTGCAAGAGTTACAAAGCAACTCCATTCCACTGTTGGCCATCTATCCGCCTGAACCCAACGCACAACCGATCATCCTGCGAGACGTGATCACTCAATCTCAGTTGCTCGAAGCGATCCAGAAAGCTTGCACGATCGACTCAAGCGACGCCAATTCACGCACCGCGTTTAGTGGTGCAACTGAACCTTCGAAGCGTTGAGATATGGGAAGCAGGCATCCCGGTACGCGGACGTCTCGTCCGCCGATAGATCGCTAGTTACCCTAGTCAGCCGATCCATCAACCACCAGGGTTGCCACACAACTTGAACAAGTGCATGGAACCAATGAGGTGTACGAATGAACGCGATTCATGACCATCAGAGCGTCTGTTGGTGACACAATTCCATCGCGATTGACGTCCAGATCGATCGAGGTTTCGTTCGTATCTCTAGTTTGATTCGCTTGAATTGGACCGGATAGTTCATCGCGGTTCAAATGCTGTAGGACTAGTTGAGCGTCCGAGGGAGTGATGTAGCCATCGCGGTCAACATCTAGATGACTGTTCGATTCCGCTTGCTCGTAGATCTTTCCGATTTGCGGCACTGGATTGGTTGTTTCGCCACTGCCCGAAGCGGCAAACGGTGTACAGAATTGTCCAATTGAAACGCTTAGGCTTCCACCAGCATCCACAGGCAGGCTATCGACCAAGTCAGCGGCTGTAAGCATCCGCTTTTCGAGCCTTTCGGCACCCAATTGCGTGACTTTTGTTGGTTTCATTGCATGATCCAAATTAACAATGCCGAACCGGAAGGAGCCTTTATTCTTTACGAAGTTCAGCTTCGATTCTAGACAGTACACTTCGCAAAGCCAAGCTTTTCCGGGCTCTACGACCATCCGGGCTTCGCAATTGGGCTGATTATCGCGATTATCCCGGAGGTTCCTGGGTACGCGAACCTAATTAGCTCACCATTGGATGCGGATCGATTGCCAGAAGTTCCACTGGCAAAATTGGGCTGTTTGGAGCTGTACTTGGCCAAATCTGCAATAGCAGGGCCTAACTGGGCTAGTTTGGACATGGCTGCCTGACTGAAGGCCGAATCAGACCTGCTCGGGGATGGAAAACTCTTTGCGTCCAAGCCGTTTAAGTAGTTCGTTGGCTTTGGGATCACCAACAAGCGATTGAGTCGCTGAATCGAACCGCAACGGACGACCGACACGGAACGACAAGTTGCCAAGGTGAGCCAATAGAGTCGATCGGTAGCCCTCCTCGATGTCGCAGTTCAGCGGAGTCTGCTTCTGTACTGCGGCTAAAAAGTTCTCAACGTGAGGTTGTTCCGTGAACTCGACCTTATGCTCGAAGGCAACCTTGTTTCGCTTTTCCACAACGGTCCAACTCTTGCGACCAATCAACATGTAGCCTTCAGTACCATAAAAGGCGACACCGTTCTCGAAGCCCTCTTGGAAGTAGGGCGACCACAGTCGTTGTTCGTAAACAAGAATCTTGTTTTCCGGAAAGGTATACGTTGCAATCTGAGTGTCCGGCGTCTGCTGAATATCGCCGGTGAACTCGAGCTTCGCACCCGTGCACTGAATCTGCTCGGGGTACTTCACATCCAATCCCCAGCGAGCGATATCCAGGTCGTGCACGCCATCGTTGCCCATATCGCCAGTGCCATAGTCCCACAACCAACGCCAGCCGTAGGTGTAGTAGTTTTCGTTGTAGGCATGCTCTGGAGCTGGGCCTTGCCACAAGTTCCAATCGATACCCTCTGGAACGGCCGAATCAGCAACTGCCGGAACGCGGCGACGTAACTGACTGTTCCATGCCTTCGCCATGTGCACGCGACCAAGCTTTCCAGACTTGAGGAACTCCATCGCCTCTTTGTAATGTGGAGCGCTACGGCTTTGCGTTCCCACTTGAACAACTCGATTGTATTTTCGAGCCGCTTGAATCATCTGCCAGCCTTCGAAAACGTTGTTCGATATTGGCTTTTCGACATAGACATGTTTACCAGCTTGGCAGGCCCAAATCGTGGCCAGAGCGTGCCAATGATCTGGAGTTGCTACCACGATCGCATCTACCGACGGATCATCTAAGACCTTGCGGAGATCTTGAACCGTCTTAGGCGTTGACTTTTGTATCTCCGCAATCGCTTTAGTAGCTGGTTCGAATCGAGCTTGGTTGATATCGCAAACATGCGTGACTTGAGCGTTTGGAAGCTTGGCAAATGTCTGCGCTAAGCCCATTCCGCGCCCTCGCACGCCAACGACACACACTGTTGTTCGTTCGCTAGGCGCAGCTTTGGCTGTGTTCTGGACCAGGGTGAGTGCTGAAGTGCCTGCGGCGGCAATTAGGGTACGACGGTCGATTAGATTCATGAGCATAAATCTCGTCGGAAGGAAGACAGGAATGAGAGACGGAGGGAATCGCTACAACATGCAGTATAGCCGATTCGAACTCTAGCGGCGGAAGTGGCCGTTTTTCAAGAAGCATACAGTCGCTTCTTGAACAGACTTGTAGTGCGGCATTAACTGATGAAAGCCGCCTAGTTGAATGAAGTCGGTCGCGCCGTCGAGATAGTGAGAATCGATCGACAATAGTCCGTCGTCGTCGCCAGGCACTCGAGCAATGTAGCCGCGTTCATTGCCGGTTCCACCAGCGACAATACCGAACTCGAACCAAGGTGTGGCAAGCTCTTGCTCAAGCGCAGGCCAGCCGCCAGTTGGAGCAAATTGATCGACAGCCGGTCCAAAGACAGACTGAATTAACTGCCTCTGGCCTAAAGTGTCCGCCAAGTAAGCGCCTTGATTTGGTGGACTGATCATCACCATTCGGCAAAACTGAAGATTGGCGGGAGGATTCTCGCTGGTCTGCAATCGATACAGCATTTGTCGAACCACGATGTTGCCCATGCTGTGAGCCACGAAGCTGACTTGCTGCGCATCCTCGAGATTTCTCACAACACATTCCAGCGATGTAGCTAACTCTTGGATGGTTCCCTTGGTTGACGCATAGCCGAAGCTGACAACCTCGAAACCGTTTTCGGTCAAGTACTTTTCCATCCGCTCCATGTAGTTGCGACTGCCGGCCAATCCGTGCAACAACACTACCACATGTTTGGGCGTCGACGATCTAATTTGCGACCGTTGTACCAGCAGCTGCTCCATGCAAAAGTCAAACGTGCCAACTGCGTGGCGTCGATCCTTGGAGTCCAACAAGCGACAACGACCATCGGCAGCGTTAGCTTGTATCCGCCATCCGGACCACACCAATTGGTCGGTCCATTCCAAGCGTCCGCCCAACGTCTTGAGGCCCAAAGTCACACGATTTTCGCCGAGTAACGATTGTTGAGCTGAGCAGGAGGTTGCACAGGCTAGAGCTAGCAAAGCAACGCCCAAGCTTGCAATGATTGCAAGGCTTGTGGGTAGTCTGAATGCTCTGCGTAAGCTAGGCACGGAAAAACTCAGTGTCTGGGTGAGAGGTGAGGGTACGTAAATGTCTCATCGGCAATTACCCAAGCGGAACCGCATTCCGCTTGTTTCACTTTCCATTTTGCTAATCGAACAAAAACGCCGGTGCATGTTGTGATGTTGCGCATTTTGAAGACTGCATCATAAAATCGTGCTCGTTTTCGTGCTCAATGAAATGGTGCTCGTGCTCGAACGGGCCGGACTCGAGCACGAGCACCGTCTTCGACTAAGCACGAGCACGAGTACGAGCCGACAGACTAGAGCGTCTTGAGTGCAGCAAGTCGACCTATTTTGGCTGCGACTAGCACCCGAGCGCTGGCGGTTGGGGTCGAGCCCGAGCGATCAGCTCTTCGATAGACAGTCCAGCATCTGTGCTTGTAGCTCGGGGGTCGCAGATGCTAACAACTGCGGATTCCAAAGCTCAAACGCTCCACCGCTGACATTCGAGAATTGCACACCGGCTCGCTTGGCAATCAAGTAACCTGCAGCGACATCCCAAACCTTCACCGAGGATGCCCAGTAGGAATCCAAACAACCTTCCGCCAAATAGCAAAGATTCAATGCGGCCGATCCCAGCCTGCGCAACGACTGGCTGTTTTCGAGCACGCAAAGGAACTGCTGTACGGCGCGATCTTGTCTTGTGACTCCTGGAGGAAAGCTACAACAAGTCATGGCGCGATCCAGTCGAGTGCAACCGCTAGCGCGAATTGGCTTGCCATCGCGAACGACGGGACCATCTTCGGTGGCCCAATACATCGATCCTGCCATGGGATCGTAGACGACGCCCAACTTGACATCGTCGCCTTCAACCAAAGCGATCGAGACTGAAAAGCTCGGCAGTCGATGCACAAAGTTTGATGTGCCGTCCAATGGATCGACGATCCATGCCATCTTGCCACTCGCCTTGACCGAGGCTTGGACTTCAAGCGACGACTCTTCGCCCATGAATGCGATCTGAGGAAAGCGACTGGTCAAGATTTGCTCGATCGTTCGCTGCGCTGCGATGTCTGCGTCCGTGACTAAATCTGACTTGCCCTTTTCGCGAACTTGGACCTTGCCTAGATACTCCAGTAGAATTCGACCAGCAGACTTCGCCGCATCACAAGCGGACTCTAACGGACTTTGCACTTTTCAACCTCGTTGCGTAACAGGAATGTAGCCGCGTCGGCGCTCGGCGAGCAGAGTATTCTACTCGTAAATCGGATAAAAGCAGCCGAAGGCTTTCTCGCAGAATACACCTGGATCGTTGTAACGATGGTTACGGTCCAGTGACGTGATTTGAGCCATCTCCGAATCGGTTAGCGCGAAGTCGTACAGGCTGATGTTCTCCGACAATCGCTCGATGCGACTTGTCTTGGGAATTGCGGCAGTGCCACGTTGCACAGCCCATCGCAGAGTAATTTGTGCGGTGGACTTACCGTACTTCTCAGCTAGCTGTGTGATGATGGGCTCGTTCAACACGCTGTCGCTGTGAGCGGCCATACCCAACTCGACGTACGAACCAGCTCCCAGAGGTGAAAAGGCGGTATAAGCGATCTTCTCTTGGTTGCAATATCGCAATAACTTCTCTTGCGCGAGATAGGGATGTGATTCAACTTGAAGCACTGCCGGTCGAATCGATGCATAGGACAGCAGGTCTCGAATCAGCGCAGTGCTGAAGTTGCTGACTCCAATGTGCTTACACAATCCGCTGCGTTGCAGTTCTTCCATGGCTCCCCAAGTCTCGCTGATCGGAACTGCATCTACTTCCATACGCGGTGTAGGAGCAGTTGGATCATAAAACCATCCAGGCGGATAACGATGCTCGATGGGCAGATGCTTCAGCGTGATCGGAAAGTGGACAAGGTATAGATCCAGATAATCAAGCTGTAGATCCTTGAGCGATTTTTCGATGGCAGGTCTCACATGCTCCGGGCGATGGTAAGTATTCCAAAGCTTGCTGGTAACCCACAAATCTTCGCGGCGGCACAATCCCGCAGCGATCGATTGCTGAATTCCCTGGCCCGCTTGGACTTCATTGCCGTAATCGCAAGCAGCATCCAAATGTCGATAACCGCAGCGAATTGCAGCTTCGATCATCGGAGCGGTTTTCTCCTCCGCGATCTTCCACAGACCCAGCCCAACAGTCGGTAGCTGGCAACCCGAGCTCAAGGGAATAGTTTGAAACGAATCGCTCATGTGTTTCTTTCTGGTTACGCAAGCAGCTTGGGCTGCTCCGCTAGAAATCCTATCCTTAATTGAACGGCAAATCGTTTAACGGCAAGCCGGAGGCGACTGCTCTTCGATTCTTAATTGATCTCGCCCGATTCCAGGCTCTAGTAATGCTATTTGAAAACAGTCGCCTGCGGCTCGCCGCTAAACAATTTACTACCAACCTAAGCGCTGATTCTCGCGTACGCCTGCGGCTAACGGTTAAGCAGAGTTGAAACATGGTTAAACCGTTATCGGCATGTGGCTCGGCATTTTACTGTTCGACCTCGCAATTGACGAGAGTCAGCGGCATCGCACGCAAGAATTTGCTGTCCTTGAAGTTGCACGCTTGGGCTTTTTCACAACCCGAAGTGCTAGTTTTGAATTTACGCTAATTGGATTTAAGGCCGAAGGCCTGTCCGTTTACCTAGCCAGCAGGGCTGGGTACTTCATTCGCGGGAAAAACAAAGGGCCAACGGCCCACCGGTTTGCACGCAAACCGGTGGGCCGTTGGCCCTTGACCTACTCATGCTCCATCACCCAGCCCGATGGGCTGGGCTATGTAAATTGCTGGGCCTTCGGCCCGAAATCCCAGAAAAAAAAGCGCAACATCAAAACTATCGCCTGCGGTTCAAACAATGCATCACAGCATTGACTAATCGGCCTGCAACGGTGCTGATGGTTGCGTTGGTACTTGCGGAGGTTGTGGTGCTCGACGCGGTCTGCTCACAACTACTGGCATCATTAAACCGTACAGCACGGCCAAGATGCACAGCGTGACTATTAGATCGATCGCTGAAAATGTGAACTTGGTTATGGGATGAAACGATCGTAGCTTGAAGCGATTGATCAAGTAAGTTCCGACCAACCAGGCAGAAGTGGCTACTAAGATGCCGTCAAATCCCCAGCCATTGAAGCCATAAACGTTGCCAACAAAGAAAACGATCAACCAAATGATCGCCAGAGGTTCGATGCCATGTTGAGCCTTCTCTTCGGAGGTTGGTGGAAGGTACGGATTCTGCAAAACACTGCTCCCGACGATATCGTTTCAAGTTGTACTAATTTCAATCGTCTACTATTCTAAATCGCCAATATCCGTCGACTGGCGGACGATTACGTCTCGACTAATTTCTACAGCAATACAGTCACTCGTTAATGGAAGTGCCATATTGGAAAGCAACGACGCAACGCCACCAACAACTCAAGAGACGACATCGCTGGAAGTTCCACCAGTTCTCGCCGACGATTCTTTAGCCGTTGGTGATCAATCTCAAGCCTGTATTCCGTCTGAGACCTACAGCCCAGCACCTTTGTGGCGTCAGTTCGCTTCTCTATTCTATAACTTCCTCGAATCACGGTTGCGAGCAGGTTGGCGACTGCTGACTCATCTGGTTGTTGTGGCACTCATCTTCGCTATCCTGATCGCTGTTATTGCTGTTGTGTCGTTTTTCCCCGAATTGGTAACGGTCTTGGATAGCCAGGTGGTTCAAGGGACGATCCAATCAGTGATTTTAATTGGCGGAACGTTGCTGTGCTTCTGGCTGATCGATCGCCGAGCGTTTTGGAAGAAACCCGATGGACGCTGGTGGAGCAATTTCTCCTTCGGCATGTTCCTCGGTGCAGCGGCGATGGCCGTGATCTTCACTGTTGAATGGAGCTTAGGTTGGGTCACGGTTGAACATGTAGGAGTCGGACCGACGGATAACCTGATCAGTTTCCTAACGACGCAGTTCGGTTACATCGTGCTATTCACAATGGTTGCATTTGGTGAAGAGTTTTTGTCGCGAGGATACCATCTGAAGAACATGAGCGAAGGGCTGAAGTTCATGGGGCCAATCATCGCAAGTCTAGTAGCGATCTTTCTGTCGTCAGCTTTGTTTGGTGCGCTTCACCTAAGCAATCCAAACTCAACATGGGTCAGCACTGTAGGAATCACTCTTGCCGGTATCATGTTAGCCTTTGGACGCCTCTGCACGGGCTCACTTGCAGCTCCTATCGGAGTCCATTTGACTTGGAACTATTTCCAAGGCGCATTCTTTGGGTTTCCAGTTAGCGGACAAGCCATGGACCAAAGCGTCGTTGAAATCACTCAGCTTGGGCCGACCATAATCACCGGCGGCGAGTTTGGTCCAGAAGCTGGGCTGATCGGAGCAGCGGCGATCCTGCTGATGATGGTCGCATTGTGGTTCTGGAGTCGATCGAGTGTTCGATCGGTTGGAATGCAGCTCGCGACATTATCGAACTACAAAAAGCCTAGAACCAATCGCGTGCCTGTGTGCCCCCCAGTTCAATGATCTGTCGATGTTCCGCGTCGCAAAAGCGATCGGTCATCCCGGCAATGTACTCACCGACCGCGCGATGGATGCCAACCTTCTGCGCGCGATCTAAGAATCGAGTAGGCAGATACTCGGGATGCTCAGTCAATCGCTCAAACAACTGAGTCACCTTGCCCGCCGCGCGGGAGCGTACCGAAACTAGCTGAGGATGACGATAAACGTTATCAAACAGAAACTTGCCGAACTGCTCGCGCTCGGCAAGCACTTCGTCGGACATGTTTAATTGAATTCCGAGCTGGCTGATGGATAGACTGTCCAGTCCTTGCAAGCCGTCCAACCGGCTTTGAACGTTTTCCAACAAGTCGCCGACTTGAACGTCGATTAAGTTATGCACTAGGACCTGCCTGAGCGCTCGCTCGGTTGATCCCGGTGCGTAGGCAGTTCCGCAGTCGAGCGCTCGACGCGCTAGATCTAGACTTTGTAGTTGACTGAAGTGCAGCAAGCCAAGCTTCATTGCATCGTCAGCATCGTGTGCGTTGTAAGCGATGCTGTCCGCCCAGTCGACAACTTGCACTTCCAGCAGCGGTGTTTCGCCTTGATGCGTTGTTCGAAAGTTCTGCCCCGCCAGTAGTTCCTTGGATAGGTTTAGGCCAGGATAGGTCGTGTATCGCATCTCAAGTTCTTCGACCAACGTCAGCGCAAATCGATTGTGAGAAAAACCACCTTCATCCTTCAGGCACTCGTCCAGCGCGTCTTCACCACTATGACCAAAGGGTGGGTGGCCAATATCGTGCAATAGAGCCAAGGCTTCGATCAAGTCTTCATTCAATCGAAGTGCGCGTCCAATCGTCCGCGCGATCGTCGCAACTTCGTGAGTGTGAGTCAGTCGAGTCCGATGGTAGTCGCCCATTTCGCCGGTGAAGACCTGCATCTTGCCGCTCAGTCGCCGAAAAGCAGAACTGTGCAATACGCGATCACGATCGCGTTGAAATGGCCCGCGAAACATATGCGGCGGCTCGTGGTACCGGCGACCAGCCGAACGAATTGAGAACATGGCATACGAAGCTAGTAACTGTTCTTCGCGAGTCGCCCAGGCTAATGTACGCTGTTGCGATGGCATTCTTGTGTCAGTAGAAAAGTCCATTTTGTCAGTGTCAATTGCCATGGCCAAGCCGTGGGTTAAGGTTTTCTGCATCTGCATTGCTAGCAAGTTGTTAAGCGAAACTGCTAGTAGAACTTTATGCAGTCAAGCCGTCCGCGAACAGCGGTTAAGAATGCTACCATAGCCGTTTCTTGAAAAGCTGCCAATATGAATATACTACTGGTAGTGGGACTCTTAAGTTCTGGCCGTGCTGAGATCCGGGAGCTAGTAGTGGGACTCGCCAGAGTTCCGGCTGTTCCCGAATGCTGCTCAGGAATTCTGGCCAATCCCACGACGCGTATGTCTAACTCAACAACCGTAGAGTTCGCTTCTGCTGAGCACTGGCGTGCGCCGTGTCGACTATCTGTTGGCCGATGCGACTAATCTTCGGAGAAAGAGGACCTTCGATCTCACGGCCCTGCCGCAAACAATCGACAAAATACTGAACTGGATCTTGATACGGCGGATCGATGTGGTCGGCCGGAACCGCCTCGCCTTCAGGACATTGCCGAGTCTGAACTAAGATCGACGCGGAATAGTCGTACGAGCTGATTGTGCCCTCGCTGCCTACGATCACAAAACCACAACGAGGTTGCGGTTGATGAGTCCATGGGTCTGTAAAGGTTCCCCAACGCGTTTCAAACTTGCTAAGTCCGTTTTGGTAGCGAACGATCGTGATCGAATGCTCGTCGACTTCCAATCCTTCAGGCTGGTCGACCATGGCAGTGACTTCGATTGGAATTTTGCAATTCATAAACCACGTCCCCAGCGTAACGCCATAGCCTAAATAGTCTAACAAAGATCCTCCGCCGCGAGCTTTACTGTAAAACCAACTCGAGGGCTTTTGTTGCTGCACCTCTTCGGCTGTCACTTCACGTTTTTCAGCGGTGTGCCAGAGCGGTCCTCGATTGCCGTTGTAATAGTGAACCTCAAGTACTTCACCAATCACGCCTTGATCGATCAATCGTTTGGTGGTTCGGTGACTGGGAACCCAAACCAGAGGCCAATTGATGGCCAAGACTACATCGTGCGCGGCGCAGGCTGCGATCATGCGATCTGCATCAGCAAGAGAGGCTGCCATCGGCTTCTCGAGCAGCAGAGGCAACCCCAGTGGCGCCAGTCGCTCGACCCACAACGCATGATCACCAGTGGCGGGGCAGAGCACGATCCAGTCCGGCCGAGACTCTTCGATGCACTGGAACCAATCGGTGTAGAGTTGTTGATCGCTGAGTCCTAGAGATCGCTGAGCATCCAACATGCGAGACGGTTGACTATCGCAGGCACCAACGACTTCGCAGTTGGCATGCTGGGCAACCATCTTCAGGTTATCCTCCATGTGCATGTGTTCAAAAGAGATTCCGGCAACTCGGTAGTTGGATTTCATGCGACGCTTCCCACAAAAAAAGAAAACCGCCGCGCTGAGTAGCACGGCGGTTTAGTTGTTATCGATTTAACGGCTTAGATCAAGCGGACAAAGCACGCTTATTGCTTTGGCGCCCCACCATCTCCAGGCTTGCCAGGATCAGTTCCACCATCTTTCTTTCCGTCATCGCCTTTGCCATCTTCGCCCTTGCCGTCCTCTGGCTTGTTACCCTCTTCAGGCTTGGGCTGTTCGGCTTCTTGCAGCTTGTCTTCATCGCTCTTGAGCTCTGGGTACTTTTCAAGGAAGCCAGGCATCTTTTTCGAATAGTCCATAATCTCTTCGATGGGCTTCTTCGAATTTGACATCAAAGCACTTACGGTCCGAACCTTGCCAATGTCGTTGATGACCTTTTGGTAGTCGTCAACCAATTGAATCAACTTGGCCAATTTAAGGTCTTCCTCAAAAACAACATCCTCTTTGGTCAGGTGAACTTTAGAGGCCGTGTTGGCTGGCTCGCTGGTAGTTCGTTTTCCATCCAGCGCGCGGTGAACTAACTGGGTGAATTCATTCAAGTGATTGCGAGCTGAACGAGTCTGCCAATCTTGGACATCCTTGGCCTTAGGCTTATTGGCGTTGCCTCCACTACCTTCGCCACCGACCATACCACCGCCCATACCACCGTATAGGGAGCCACCACCACTGCCTTCGCCCCCGCCCAAGCCACCACCGTCTCCACCTTCACCACCAAAGCCACCGCCCATGCCTCCCATGCTGCCTCCACCCATACCGCTGCCACCCATTCCACCGTCACCGCCCATTCCACCCATGGCTCCGCCTTTTCGCTTCGACTTATCGCCTTCAAGCTGATACCAGTCGGTGGATTGAGTGCGCAGATAATGAACTAGGCCTAGCGCATAGAGCTTGCGTTGTGAGGCATCCAGCTTGGCAAAATCTCGCGACACTAAGTACTCAAGAGAGCTAGTGCGCAAGCTTGGCATTTCTTTCGGATCGGCCAGATAACCCAACGCTGCATCAACTGCATCATTGACGTCCATGGCTTTAAGAATATCCAAGGCGCGACGCGCCATCCATGTTTTGACTTGTCGTTCGTTGTCGTTCTTTGGCTTGGTTACAGCAAACGGTAATACGGCATCCCGAACTCGCACCTTAACTGCATCGGGCCAATTTTTGTATCCGTCGCGGACATGTCTTTCCAAAGCACTCAGGCCCGCTACTTTCATGTAGGTCGGGGCATTTGCAGCTGAAGCAACAGAAATCAACGTGCCAGTAGCTTTTAGATAAGGAGTTCGCGTGCCAGCTTTGGGGTCTCTCGCTTCGTCCAATTCTCCAAGCACATAAATCGCATTGACTTGAGCCGCTGGCCTAAGGTCGTTCCTACTAACATAATTTTTTGCGATCGACTCTAGCTCCTTGACAAGAACACCTCGAGCCTCACTGGACGAGTTGTAGCTTAGCAATTCGCTGATCTGAGCTCGGGCCGACTGGAACTTTGGAATCTTTGTGTCGTACGTCTCCGTAAAGGAGGCCATATAGTACTTGGCTACGATTGGCACGGCCGCAGCGCCGTTAGCATCAGCAGCCCCGCCGCCTTTAAGATAGGCTCGAGCTGCTGTGTTGGTCTTGCTATCTAGTTGCGGCAAAGGATCCAAGAACTCCGCCTTGGCAGGCGCTTGTGCCGAGAGATGCGACCAACTGAATACGACTAGGGCAAGAGCTAGCGGTGCGCGGAACCAGATTCGCATAATTCAAACTCCCTTGATACAAAGTGACTCTGACGCAGCAGGTCGTGACGCCAATTCAATGAAGCACTACTCAAATGGCCTCGCGTCAACACAACGAAAAGCAGTTGCTGTTCGCGGCATTGGAAAGATCATCCCATTTGCTCGCGAAGGAAACCGGTCGGGAAAACAATTCCCCAACTCTTATAGGGTATCTGGTTGAGGGGCCTGGTGTCAACTTTTTCTAGCAATTCGCTGGCAATTAGGGCCAAACCTCAGCCGATTTCGCACCCCTCCGATTCGTCCGCAACAAGGTTAACGGAAGGGTATGCCCCTGGGCCATCCTCGGAATACCAGCGATCCAGGGCCCCAAGCCATTCAGCGTGCGAGCGGATTCGAGCAAAACTGGGGCGAACTTCCAGATGTTGAGGATGGTTCGACGAGTACTTGATACCGAATTTTCTCATCAAAGTCGGCGTTCGCTGGTCTCCGTAGATCGATTCAGCCAACAACCAATGGCGCTCCATGACTTGGCGCTGGACGTGCAGCGTTGGAGGAGGCGGCAAGGGTTG
Organism: Planctomycetota bacterium; assembly: GCA_963204965.1. Lineage (GTDB taxonomy): Bacteria > Planctomycetota > Planctomycetia > Pirellulales > Pirellulaceae > Aureliella. Next base: position 35,418 of record CAUJKA010000115.1, read on the forward strand.
ACCGTTGGCGAGAGCCTGGGCTTGTTGAAAAATCCAAGGATTTCCTATAGCGCCGCGGGCAATCGTAACTCCATCAATTCCCGTCTCTTGCATCATACGAATGCAATCTTGCGCTGTAAAAAGGTCGCCGCTACCCAAGATCGTTTTGTCGGGAAAGGTCTGCTTGACATCCTTCAAGAACTGCCAGCGACTTGGCCCAATGTATCGTTGTACTACAGTCCGACCGTGGATGGTAGCTGCTGCCAAGCCAGCCTCGAAGCCGCCGCCTAAGATCTCAAAGAAGTTGTCGCGACTCAGTTCCGAATCATCCAATCCGCGGCGCATCTTGACTGTTACCGGGATTTCCGCAGGCACGATATCTCGCACTCGACGAACGATTTCTAAGGCTATTTTGGGTTGGCTTAGATGAAATCCTCCCCGGCATCGTCCCAGTACTTTCTTCACCGGACAGCCAAAATTGATGTCGATTACAGCGAATCCCGCTTCGGCCAACTTGAGTGCCCCCAAAGCAAATTGCTCGGGTTCGGCTCCCATTAGCTGACCAGCTACAGGTTGTTCCTCGGGGGTGTTGTAAAGGAAATGACGATTGCGGTGGCGATCCTTGAAGGTCACCAAGAACTGATCCAACATCACTTCGCACAACGAATAGCTAGCTCCATGCTCTCGAGCGAGCAAACGCATCGGCCAATCGCTGTAGCCGCTCAACGCAGCTTGAACGCATGGAAATCCAATGTCCACGTTGCCGATTCGAAGATGAGGCAGTTTAGGTGTCGCTTCAGTTGCTTGCATTACATCTCGCAGAATCGTCAAAATCTACGTAATCGTCAAAGTTTCCCAAAGTTCGGTCTTACCGCCACGCGATAACAGATATACGGACTATCACAACCCGAAGCGTTAGCGAGGGACCGCGTCAGCGACGGACATTGATCCCTCGCTAACGCTTCGGGTTGGGATCCCTCGCTCATGCTTCAGGTTGGGATCCCTCGCTGACGCTTCGGGTTGGGATTAAGCCGCCAACACCTACCAACTTGGCTGGGAAACAGATTTTAAGCGATGAACAGCAGAACTCCGAGTCGAAAAACGCGATTCAAACGAGCAATTTTGCAGCTCGTTGCCTCCGCGTGCTTTGTCGGACTCGCCTGTCAAAGCGGTTGCGCTGTGCTTTCCATCCCCAGTTATCGAGCCGATAGCTACGCTGGCGGCGAGCACTCCATGGCTGAATCTTCGTCGGGGACGGCGGTTCTTGATGAATGCGACGAAGCGCGGTACGAACCGGTGTTTCCTGTCCCTGCACTGCCTGCAATTCCAACGCCTGGATTTATCAAGCGATGGAAGGAGCACAAGAATCTGCCGGAGGGCCCCAAGGGCTTGAAGTTCCATCCATTACCAACGCGTCCCATGTTCCAGCCCAAGCCCGGGTCTGCTCCAATGAACCCAGATTGGGATTGCGCCGAAATTCCTTCCGACGCGACACATCTACACGGTCCCGATCAATTCGGAATCGTTCCACAAAGATCGCAGTGGAGCAACGTGACGCAACCTGAATCGAATCCAGTTGGTTCAGGTACCATCGATTCAACGAAGCAAGGAAAAGCTCCAACCGCATCGTTATCAGAGCCAACGCCCGTCGAAGAAATTCCGCGACCAAACTAGCTTTTTATGAGCGTAGTGGGATTCGCCAGAATTCCGGTGTGCTTATAAACGTAGTGGGATTCGCAAGAATTTCGGTGTTGCAGGAATTCTGGCGAATCCCACTACGAGGTAACAATCTCTTTCACAACTCGTGCTGGGCGACTGGCAGTGACGATCTGTTTTTGATTGTTGTGTGGATAGATGACCTGTTCGTGGTCCAAGCCGAACAGGTGCATGATCGTAGCTTGAAAGTCGTTGGGAGTGACGACGTTTTCAACCGCTTTGTGACCGAACTCATCAGTCGCTCCAAAGGCCATGCCTGGACGAATACCACCACCGGCTAGCCAAATGCTAAAGCCCTGTCCGTTGTGATCGCGACCTGCCGTTTCAGGTTTGCCGTGATCTTGAGTCACCGGTAAACGTCCAATCTCGCCACCCCAGTGAACCAACGTGCTATCGAGCAAACCGCGTTGCTTGAGATCCTTGACCAAACCAGCAACAGGCTTGTCGGTCTTGCGGCAAATATCCGTGAGCGAGCTCTTGATGCTGCTATGGTTGTCCCAAGGTTGACCGGAATGAAACAACTGAACAAATCGCACGCCACGTTCGACCAATCGACGAGCCAACAAGCAACGCGTGCCATACTCTCGCGTCGTTGGATCATCTAAGCCGTATAGCTTGTGCGTCGCCTCAGTCTCATTCGAAACATCCAGAGCTTCCGCGGCCGCGGTTTGCATTCTTGCCGCTAGTTCATAGCTGGCGATGCGAGCTTCGAGTTCTGATTCGCCGGGATGAGCTTGCAGGTGAGTTTGATTGAGTGATTGAAGCAGGTCCAAGTTCTGCCTCTGTAGCTTACCAGCCAAATGAGCTGGCGGATGGAGGTTGAGTATTCGCGGCTCCTTTGGACGAAGCACCGTGCCTTGGAACATCGCAGGCATAAAGCCGTTGGACCAGTTCGTCACACCATCGACTGGATGTCCACCTGGATCGCTAAGGACCATAAACGCAGGCAAGTCTTGCGACTCGGCACCCAAGGCGTAGGTAATCCACGATCCAAACGTTGGCCTTCCCAAGATCCCAGGAATGCCGCCATGAAAATATCGGATGGATACTTCGTGGCCGTTGGCACCTGTGTGCATACTGCGGATTAAACAGATGTCGTCAACGATACCTGCGGTGTGCGGAAGAATCTCGGAGATCTCGGTGCCACACTGCCCATGCTTACTGAATTGAAAGGGACTACCCAGTAGTTTCTTGCTGGCTTGATTGACGAACGAAAAATGAATGTCACCAGGATAGTCCGTGCCGTGGAACTTGGTCAGCTCGGGCTTCGGATCGGTCAGATCCATATGCGACGGACCGCCGTGTTGGAAAAGCGAAATCATCGCTTTCGCGCGCGGCTCGAAATGCGGTTTGCGTGCGAGTAGGTCGTTGTTGGGCTTTAGCTTCAGAACAGGTGGCGTAGCGATACCTTCTTTCGCGAGCATCCATTGCAACGCTACAGCACCAATGCCCATTCCAGTCTGTGCGAGTAACTGTCGGCGAGTGATTTGATTCATGGCCTCTTCTCCTTACTCAACATAGAGGAACTCGTTTGAGCCCAATAGAGTTTGACAAATGCTACTCAGTACTTGCGTTGCTGCCGTCGAGCCCGCGGGTATACGACTGGACTCCTGTTCCAACAAAGCCAATTGTCCCTTGGCAAATTCGACACAGACATCGAACTCACGCTGCGTAGGATCGCGAAGCAATATCGTTTGCCATGCTTGGAGGATTTGTTGTGGAAGCAGTTCGTAATCTTCGAGCGGACCTTGGAAGCCAGTTGCTGATTCAAAGGCTTGTGTGCTTCCATCTGACTTTTGAACGATAAGCGTTATCGGCCAAGTGAACGAATCCGAAGTCTCGTGTTCAAGGCAGTCCACGACGAAGTCAACCGCTTGTCCCGCTTCAACTGATCCAATCATTGCTTCGGTGGTTGTGGCTCCCTGCTTAGCAGACCAACTGCCTACAATCTTTCCAGAATGGATGGCGCGTCCGCGCACTCCGTCACCATTCTCGCTTCCATGGCTCAAACTACCCTTCACCGAAACTTGCCCTGAGATTGGTGCAATCCATCTTCGGATCGCAGGATGAGCCTTGTTCCCTGGATGACCGCCTTGCGCTGATAACAAGACCCAACCAATTGTTGGATCTGGTAGC
>CAUJKA010000116.1 GCA_963204965.1 Planctomycetota bacterium
AAAAACAACAAACACAACCGCTGGAAACCACTTTGTCCTGAACCAAGGAACAGTTTCTTCAACGATAGGACCGTTAGATGTCACAGGTTGAAAAGCAGCTAGAGTGTTAAGTCGATCGATAATTAGCTGAGCAATCTCGCCCGAATCGCGACCTCTTACATCTGGGACTATCGCATTAGAGAAGACGCCGTTGACCTCACCGTCACCGAATCGGAGCGGAAGGAATCGATTACGGGATTCCGGCTTTCGACACTTATCACGTTCGAATGCGCGGATTGCTTGCCATTCGTCCTGGGTCCAAGGCTTTTCATCATAGCGATTGCAGAAACAACTAACGACCAGTAATGCTTCATTGTAGTAGATGTTTTGCAGATAGGTATCTGCATCTTGTCCAGCAATCTCGGCCTCAAAGAACTCGTCAAAGAACACTCTGTTTTTGCCAAGTTTCTTCTCAAGTATCTTTGCTAGCTCGCGAACTTTATCGCGTTTGTTGTCGCCCGCAAATGAAAGTGCCACATCGAAGCGATATGCGTTACCAACTGGAGTGGAGTGGCTGTCTGGCATTCGGCAGGCCTATCAAGATTCAACCGCTTAGAAAAACGAGTGTTCATTGTATGCTCTCTTGCACGAAACACAGCAGGACTACATAGCAAAACATCTTTAGTCGTAATGATCGGTCGCATTTCTCCAGCTCTTCTTTCGCCTACCGACTCCAAGCCGAAGAAACTGTTCGATGGCTTCCAGATCTGCTTGCCAAATACAAACCCGCGATAAAAGTGTCTTGCCTACCAGATTTCGAAGCTGGTCTACTTCCCAAGTCGCATCTTCATCGAGGCCTCGTAGACGCACTGTCGCAAGCGGTTGATCCCGCCTAGGGGTCGGTGATCTGGGTGAGTGTGCCAGGGGGTGAGGAAAATATTCTCGCAACGAGTCTTCGCGACATCGCTGTCGAAGTCTTGCGGTAAGATCGTGATGGTTGCAATGCTGCGAAACGGAGTCTTCTTTTCCGTCCACTCAGTGCTGGCGTTCTCAATTTCCGAATCGATATCAATGTCTTCAATTCTCCGAACTTGGACACCAAATCGAAACACGATTGGTTCGTTTCCAGGACGAGATGGATCAAGTCGCAGCTTCAGAGCCTTACGTAGATAGTCAGGTTCGACAAACTCTGGCGGCGATGTCACGGGCTCGGCTACCGGTACGACGCGAAACTTCATAACGCGTCCCTCGCCAAAAAGAAACGGAGCCGCGCTGAAGTAACTGTTCTGTGCTGGATGCGCTGGCGGCTCCTGAAAAGCACCCTCGGCAACCGAAGCGGCACGAATGCGTCCGACCAATTCTCCTGTTCGCTTGGCGCGCTCCGCCGCATCGCCCCCTTTTGCCATTTGAGTTCCTATGAACTTTAGGGGATTTTCAGTCATTGTAGTAGGATCGAACGTATCCAATAGGACTTGGCTTAGAACCTGGTAGTCCTCTACATTCGCAAAAGTAAAAACAGGATGGTTGACCATCAGGAAATCTTGGACCGGAAGGTAGCCTTCGTGTTTGGGCGAATCCAGGTCAACAAGCTTTATCGCCATGCCTCTGCTTCCATGCGAAGCCTTTCCATCTTTCACAGCTGAGTCTGGACCAATTAGCGTGGCTGCATTGGAGAATCGAATCGCAGCTGGGTACTCAGCACCAGGCTTTGAAAATAGACCAACGCGTAACTGCTGATCAATATCCTCGTCAACTTTGAAGCTCGCAAGCACACAGCCATGGTCTTTGGGATGGACGCCGCGCCGAATTTTGGCAGGGTCCGGATAACGCTTCTGAAGCTGTTGCCGAGTTAGTTCAATGATGTTCTGAATCTGCTCGGCTTCTGTTGCTGGGACGTTTTCGTATTTCAAAATAGTTGTTCCTGTGATTGTGAGACTGGATGGTGACTTGAAGTGTGGTTGCCGACAACGGCACTTTGAGTGGACAGAACGGCATGCTCTTCAGACTACGCCAATTCGCAAGTTAGTGTGGGACTCTTGGTTCATGGATCGCCGCAAGTCGCTCAACAGTTTCGACTCACCTGTCGAAGTTTGATTGGATTTCAGCGATTGAGCCAACTCTGCTTTTATTTGAACTGTTACTTGCATGTACCAATCCTTGATCGAGTTATCGCAAGCTATATTAATCGTCGGATTTTAGAGAATCGATGGTTGGCCGTGTGCCGTTGATGAGACTACATTCGAAGATTGTCATGTTATTTATTTTAAGGAGGGGATGCGAACCCCTCTGTAGAAATCAGCAACAAGGAAAAGATTGATTCGGTATGTGGTATACTCCACACCGAATACTCTTACACGTTGAATCATCCAGCGAGTTTCGAACATGGCAACAAAACGCAAAACATCAAGCCCAAAGAAAACAAGTCGAAAATCTAAGTCAGTTGCAAGGTCTACCAATGTCGTAAAGACAGTGGCACAGTTTACGCGGCATTTTAAGTCATCGCACGCTTCGGTGAGATCTGCATTTTCGGCGGCGATCTCGATTCCAGAATTTTTAGCTTCGGTAGCTCCGCTAACTCGCAAGCAGCGATTGACGCTTGTTGATCAAGCGCTAGTGTTGCTCGATCACAACTACGTTCACTTGCCTCTGAAGCAGGCCATGCATGCTGTCGATCCCTTGCAGCGACTGAAGCTGCTTCGGCATCGGATTGACCATGAGGCGTTCGCATCCGAGTCGGCCTTTCATCAAGAAATGCTGCGGATCTTTGTGTCGGTCCGAGATCTTCACACCAACTACCTGCTGCCCAGTCAATTCGCTCAGCGAACCGCCTTCCTGCCGTTCTTGATCGAAGAGTACTACGACAACAAAGATAGGAAGTATCTGGTCACTCAATTGATTAGCAATCCAGGTGATGCTTCTTTTGAAGTAGGGGTTGAGATACTTAAGTGGAACGGAATCCCCATTGATCGAGCTGTAGCGTTAAATGCTGATCGGCACGCAGGGAGCAACTTTGAAGCTCGTCGAGCGCGTGGTATCGAATCGCTAACGATACGACCACTGATTACCGATATTCCTCCCGATGAGGAGTGGGTGAACGTTACGTATCTTTCGACGACCGGACAGGAGAAGGAGCTGCGTTTTTCTTGGATGATTTTCGAATTGCAGGATGACGCAAATGCGATGGCCACGAATTCACTCCTGTCCGCTAACGCAGGACTGGATATTCAACGAGATGCAGTACGAAGGTCCACCAAGATGCTGTTTGCTCCGCAATTGATTGCAGCGCAAAACCGCGCGGCGGGGCGTCGAGCAGTCATGGGAGCTGGAGACTTGGCAACCTCGTTTCCCGCAATCTTCACAGCCCGCACAGTGACGACATCCGTCGGCACGTTTGGCTACCTGCGCATTCGCAGTTTTAACGTCAACAATCCCGATGCTTTTGTCGCGGAGTTCATTCGCTTGATAGAGCAATTGCCGCAAGAAGGATTGATCATTGATGTTCGCGATAATGGTGGTGGGCACATTTTTGCCAGTGAAGGGCTACTGCAAACCTTGACTCCGCGCCAAATCGAACCCGAATTGACCCAGTTTATCAATACCGACTTGAACGAAGCGATTTGCTCGCAGCATCCCGATGGAAGCACCGGTATCAACCTCGGTCCCTGGCTGGCATCAATGCGAGAGTCGATCGAAACTGCGGCCGTCTATTCTCGCGGCGCCCCAATCACACCGCCAGAGTTCTGTAACTCTATTGGTCAGCGGTACCATGGTCCCGTTGTGTTGATAACTAACGCCAAATGCTATAGCGCAACTGATATCTTCTCGGCCGGTTTTCAAGACCATCAGATTGGACCGATCTTGGGAGTGGATGGTAACACTGGAGCTGGTGGAGCGAATGTTTGGACGCATGGGTTGTTGCGTCAATTGGATTCTCGCCCAAATACGCCTTACGAGGCGTTGCCGGGCGGTGCGAACATGCGCGTTGCTATTCGCCGAACACTACGACAGGGCGCGACGTCCGGAACTCCCGTGGAGGATCTTGGCGTGCGACCCGACGAGCGTCACTTTATGACTCGCGACGATTTGCTCAATGGCAATGTGGATCTGATCGAAGCCGCCGGCAAGTTGCTGTCCGTCAGACCCGTTCGCCGCCTCAATGCAAGCCGCGTCGGAACAAGCCTGCCCGTCAAACTAAAAGTCGAGACGCTGAACCTTGATCAGCTAGTCGTATTAGTCGATGGCGTTGCTGTATCTTCTCAGCCTATCACCGATGGTACGACAACTATTACGCTACCCAACTCAGTCAGCACCTTCACGTCGATCGACTTGCAAGGCTTCGACAATCACGATTTGGTCGCAGGACGAAAACTTGAGTAGGAGACAAGTAGCGAAGCAAGTAGGGAAGTTTAATCGATGGTCAAAGTTGCTCTCCTATAACCTCGCATCTGCCAAATCTGATAGCGCCGCTGCGAGTTTGCGGAGGATGGGTTGAATGGCTTTTAGGTCGGTTCGGAACACGTCGTGGCTGGGGCCGTTGGCGGCTTTCCAATTTTCGTCCAAGCTAGGTTGGTGCCACTTGGCTGTAAAGCGACGAACCTTTTGGTTTAGGTAGGCGGTGAGCAATGTTCCTGAATTGGCACACTTGACTCCGTGATTGTGCATGTACTCACGGGAGTTTGGAAATAGCTTGTAGACGCTATCGAGAGCTGAATGATCGTTGCCCTCGTCGTCGCGAAGTTCTTGAGTTGTGATTCGCGTCTGTAGCTCGACATAAATGTCCCATGCCAAGGCTCGATCAGCCTCCGTCGGCGCCCAGAACTCCTCAAGTCGCTCGGCGTCGATTCCGGGATTCTCTAATTCCCATCGCTTCAGCCAGGCAGACCAAGTTCGGGCTGGCAGTACGTCAAATGGATAACGTCGTGAACTCAATTCGACCAACGAAGGATTGGTTGGCACTGTCCGCGAATTGAACTCGCGGATCTCCGTACCCATTGGAGGAATCCAGAACGAGGCCTCATGCTTCAATTCAAGTTGCTCATCTTCAATTCGTGTCGGTACTTCGATTCGTCGAAGCATTCGGCCGTTGATTCCGCGCGTCAATTCTGTTCGTTCCAAAGTATGGTGAACCAAGTCTCCCAAGTGAACTCGACGAGACAATGTACCAGCGTTGCCGATACTGATTTTCTCCGTGATGGCAGTTACTGGAGCTTCAACGTTGATAGTTACCGGTATGTCTTTGGCAATCATCTCCGATATTGGTAGTTCACATGCCTTTGCCTTGGCTCGCATCCAATCGAGAGCGATATCCGAACGCTCGCGATTGGATCTGGTCTCCGCTCGATGAAGATAAGTTGCATTGCCACCGATATCCCCGTGGCCTCCCCGAAACCATACTTCAGTAATCTTCGTGCGATTACCTAAGCACCGTTCGATACCGAAAGTCTCTC
>CAUJKA010000117.1 GCA_963204965.1 Planctomycetota bacterium
ACCCTCGAAAGAAAAACGAAAAGCCGCCCGGCCCTCCAACGGTCCGCAACGCAACTAAGCAAGAAATCCAACGCGCAATCCAAGTTAAGCAACAAAACAAGGCAAAAATAAGGTTAACGGCGTAGCGTGCCACCCGTGCCACCCAGCTATTGCGTTGCGATTCGAGCGTCCAGCCAAAGAACATGATCGCCAAGCTGACCTTGTTCGCCTTTCTCTACGACCAGTACCACCAATTGAGCATCGGTAATGTCGATTTCGACGGGAAATCCAGGACTAATATTCGCATGGTTCCGATCTGAAGTAGATCGAGGGGCTGCTGTTGAATCATTCGTCGCTTTGGCTGAAAGAGTTGCTTCCCATACCGTTTCCAGCTTCCCGTTGCGTACGAGCATCACCTTGCAAAGTGCATTGCCCAGGTTCGATGCTGGATCAGCCATGTGCAGTTCTGCAAGCAGCTTGGCTGGTGATCGATCCCAGCGGTAAGCAACTTGTGAAGCCCCGTGTAATGCCAGACCGTGGAAGACAATCCCTGCGTTGCGTTGCGATCCGTGGACAAGAGGTTTACCGTAAACATCCTCGCTAACACCAAGACTAAACTCCAACGTACTATCGGAAATGTGACGATACGACGCGGGCTTGAGTTGATCTAGTCGTTGCAATTTGGCGATCGGATTATTCTGAACAAATGTGACCGCGCGAGCAAACTCGCTCGTATCGTCCAACGAGGCTACTTTCGCCAACGACGGCAATGTAAAACTCGCCTTGCCATCAGCACTACTGAGCTCTACGGCTTTTAAAATGCTTCCGTCATCGAGGCCGATTTGCAGAGCAGGTTCTGCGCTTACTTCGAAGAAAAGCGAGGGACTGAATGCAAAGGCAGCGATCTCTTCGAGAGGCACAGTGACCTTTTGATCTGCAACCTTGATGGATAGTTCCTTAGCATCTTCAGTTAGCGAGTCCAGTTCGATAACGCCGGTCAGTTGCTTTCGATCTCGCAGCCAGACAACATCGTTTTCTCCGGAAAGTGACTTGAGCATCTGCTCCATCGCTGTCCAATCAGCCAAAGACGCCGTCGGCGTATAGACAACGGCTCGGATGGAACGAAAAGGTAACTCAGGTAAATTCAGCCATTTGCTTTGGAGCCGCAGTTGGTTGCGATTGCTTAGCTGAACTTGGCCACTCAACCAACTCCCGTCGCTCATCCAGACCGCCTGACTACCGATGATGCCGCGCCAACTTCCCCACCGCACCACCTGCTGCGTGGTAATGGTCTGGTTTCCAGATGACGCAGCGACCGAGAACTCCAACTGCTTGCCTTGAATGCCAGTCAGCTTGGCTTCCTTAAATCTCCTGTCCGGCAAATGTAACGGTTGCGTGAGTTGGTCTTGCGCTGACAAGAAGCCTGGAATTGCTGTCGTAGTCAGAATCGAAATGAGAAGCCATACAGCAGTATTCAAGGCTGATCGCAAATACCAGGACGAGAGATGGGTCATTCGATATTCTTTCCATCAAGCCATCTATCAGAAGCTACGCCCACCACCGGGCGGATTCTTCTTTTGAATCCCTTCCAGAATTGACTCTAACGGATCGGCCTTGGGCTTTTCTAAGCGTTTCGGATCAAGGCGTCGAACCGCTCCGGCGTTGTTCGCTGACTTAGCTTGGTCATAAGCATCCAATTGGCCACGCTCAGGCAGCGCCTCACCTGGCGGTAGTGCGAGCAGACCAACACTCTTAGGCTGATAGTTGATATCTTCGATTTGATTCGGGCTTTTGCCAGTCCGGTCGATAGCGATCGACTGGAGAAACTCTTCGTAGACGCTCAAATCATAAAGGCTGACAGATGGAATTTGAGTCACGTACTCTTGCCGATTCCATCCACCAAGAGGAGTTTGAATCTCGACGACTTCGACCAGCGTCGAACCTGGATCACGCTCGACGGTAATCGTTGTCGATCGATTGGATTCAACGCGTACCTCTTTGACCACTTGTCCACTTCGCAGGTCGCCCACGAGAACGGTGAGAGCATACTTGTGCGAGTTCACAAGCTCGACTTCAGCCGGTGGCAAAGGCGGATTAGGCCGAATCTCGCGACTAATGTTTCTCCAGAACGGTTGCAGAGTGTTGACAAACACCGGCGGCGGCGCAAGTGGCACCCACATTTGTGTTGGTAGAGCCAACATCGGCTGCATGCCTAGATTGCCTCCACCCAGGTGCGTTAGGTAGTTACCAACGAATTGAGTATTTTCAAGCAAAAATTGATTTGGCGCGAGATGACCATGGGAGACTCGCCAAAGTTGTCGCGGATCTTGCGACACAAGACTTAGCCTCAGACCGGTTCGATCATTGGCCGAGATGGCCCACACTTGCCCGTCGTTTTGCATTTGCAATCGAACCATACCAGGTCCTGCAGGAGCGACCCACCACATCGCTGACGAACTGACCTGCGACACACAACCGATCTTGGCGCCGCGCTGAGCCATCGCCCATGCCGAGCCTCCAGCGTCGTACGAAACCAAATGGATCGCTTGCGGTCCCGGAAGTCGATTGATCGGATTGGCAATCACTCGCGAGAAATAGTCGCTTGTGCCAAAGCTCTTCCATTGCTTGCCCTGATACTCAATCTCCAACTCTTGCAATGACGTATCCGATGGAAGCATCGGTCGATTGCCGAGTAGATTTGGGTTGGGATTGCTGTTCGGAATTAGTTGTGGTTTGTTCAACGGATTGTTGAGCGGGTTATTAAGGGGATTGGGCTGAGGCTGGCCGGGGATGCCTTGAATTTGCATTCGACTAGCGCTGAACTGAACTCCCGCGGCAGTTGCTTCGCCAATTTGAAGATTGCCGGAATTGCTGGAAGGCCAGCGAAGGATCTTGCCAGTAGACTTGTTGCGATAACCCATCCACTGACCGTCGGCCGTGTCGTAGTTCAAATCGCGGACATAAGCATTGACGCCACCCTGCGAATCCACCACCTCGAGCTTAGCTTCAGTGAGATAAGCCTTGGAAGTCAGCCCTAAACCTGGAGCGGAGAGCGTGAACTGTTGTGCCTGTTGCAATGTAGCCTGTACAGATTCAGCTTGAACAACAAGTGCCAATACTGCAAAGGCGATCAACGTCGAAAAGGTTCGCGCAGTCATGATTGTATCCTTCATATTCAGTCTACCGCTGAAAGATCGGCAACACAGTTCTAGGCATATTCAATATCAAGCAGGCCATTGCGGTTCCATACTCGGAACTGTTGTAGTCGAACCAGCCACCACGAGCGTTTCGCATGGTCAAGAGCGTTCGCTTCAACCCTCGATACCAGTTCTGCCAGCTTGAACCGCCTCGCAGCCAAAATGCTTGAGCCGAATAATAATGAGCATAGAAGAAGAAGTTGTTTCTTTCCAATGAATTGTTCGCGGCTGCGTTCGAAATCAAGAACTGGAAGCCGTTTTCGATTTCAGGTCCTTCGTAGATGCCTGCATTGTACAAAGCCACAATAGCTGCGGCGGTCAAGGGAAAGCGACTCTCGCCCCCTCGCAATTGGTACATGTAGCCACCGTCGGCATTCTGGCTTCGTCGGACATAATCGACAGCGCGGTCAATGGTTTGCTTTGGAACGCCAAGGCCTGCGTTTCGTGCAGCGCGAAGCGCCATCATCTGACTGACGGTCACCGACAAATCCGCATCTTCCGGAGATGGGTTGTATCGCCAACCGCCCTGAGGATTTTGCGTGTCGCGGATCAATCGCACCGCGTCGGTCAACTTAGAACGAATATCCAATTGACTGTCGGTTCCGAGTAGCTCGGACAAAAACAGCGTGCCAAATCCATGATCGTACATTGGACCGTGGCTGGTGTTTTTGTCCGAGCTAATGAAGCCGCTGCCCTGAACTTGCGAAAGTACATATTGCCCGATCTTTCGCAATGCCATACCCGCTGGCCCAACACCCGATCGTACGCCGCGACTCAAAAGCGCGAGACCTGCCAACGAACAAACGCCGACCCACTTGCCTTGGTCGGCAGACTGAAATGATCCATCTTCGCGCAGTTGAGAGACCAAAAAATCCAAGCCACTACAAATCGCTTCATCGACGGCCGAATCGTAGAGATCGTCTAAATCTTTGCGTGGCGGAAAAAGTTCAGAGGCTTGAGTTGAACTTTGCTGAGTCGAACCTAGCGCTGCAAACGCTCCACAGCCCATCAAGTATCCAGCGCATTGACGCCGATTCAGTCTCACTTGCGCTCCCCTTCTTCCAACAGCGCACGATAGTAGGCTTCGATGCGCTCACGGTAGCTAGGCAGGAACTCCTCGACCATCCGTGACTGCATTTGTAAACGTGTTCGAGTTGGAAGGTGCCCCCAAACACTTTGCTGAAGGGCAGCCGGATCACTTGTTCGCACGTTTGCGTTGGCTTGCTTGCCACTCGAGCCTGGGCCATCTGCTGCTTCATTTCCTTGTTCCGTGGAGCTATCGGACTTTTCTTGACTCTGCTTCGATTGTGGTTTTGCTTGAGGTGGTTGTTTTTCCGACGAACTCGATTGCTGACTTTGCTGTTTTTTCTTTTGCGAAGAACGTTGCATCGATTGATCTTGCTGTTCCAGTTGTAAGATCAGATCGTCTAATCGCTTTACGATTTCGTCTTGTAACTTTACGGTCTGTTGGTCACTACGACCTTGCTGCATCATCGATGCAGCCGAGTGCATATTGTCCCGAACCACAGCAAGTGGATTGGCATCGTTAGTTCCCATCGATCGCGCATCAGCGCCTTGCGTCGAAGGACTAACTGGTGAGTTCTTGGGCTGAAGCGCATTCTTGTTTCGCTCCGACTCTGCCGTGGGACCAGTGGCTTTGCCTGTCCCGGACTTTTCATTCTCGGGTTGTCCCAGCAACTCTAATAGACCTTCGGTCAGCTTAGATTGTTCGTCTTGCTCTTTTGTCGGGACGCCGGATGGTGATGGCGATGATTGCGGAGGGGATGTTGGTGACGCAACTTGCGCGAAGGCATTGTGACTGGAAATACTACCAAGGATAAACGCAACCAAAGTAGCCGTAGCGCTCCATCGAAAGCCACAAAAGCTTGCGACGTTACTCTTTCGAATTCTTCGTGCGTTGATCATGGTTACGTCTCCGGCTATTCCTGCTGAGCTTGAATCTGTTCGATCAATCGCTCAAGCAACTCACCCAATTCCTGCTGCTGTCGAGTCAAATCGGCCAAACGCGTTCGACGCTCCGTTTCATTTGAGCCATCTAGCGAAGCCGTTTGCTGCTTCAACTCCAATTGTAACGCTCGAATCAACTTTAAGCTTAAAAGCGGTGGCAAAGTCGACTGATCATTGTTCTTTTGCTGCTCGTCTGCTGCATTCTCCTGTTCCGAATCCGGCGGCTGTTGCTCGGCTTGCTTTCCAGACAATGCTTCCGTGACCATGCTAAGCTTACGCAATCCCGCGTCCGAGGCATTGATCGCATCGGGGTCTAAGCGATTGCGTTGAGCAGCCGCCAGGGCGCGAGTCAGATCGATTTCGGCCTGTTGCAAGACCCACTCGAAGGCTTGCAACTGTGATGCGGCAGGCAGCGACTGCCGAAGATCATCGCGAATGCTCGTCTGCTTCTGTTGTAAAGCTCTGGACAACTGGCCGAAATCCGCGGGCAACGGCGAAATGGCTTGTTGCTTTGCCAATTGGTCATATTGCAGCACAAGTTCGCGCTGACGCTTGGTCAAATCGCCGATCATACTTGCCAATTCGAAGACCTGCTGTTGCAAGACTTGTTGATTCGCAGCTTCGGCCTGCTTCTCAATCTGCTTTGAAAGTTGCTCAAGCTTCTTCGCTGCCTGCGTAGCCTGCTGAGCTGCTTGTTGCGCACCGGAAGGCGAGCGATTTTCATTCGCGAGTTGGATGGCCTCTTGTTGATTCTGAACGGCGGCTTCTAACTTGGCGCTGGCTTGATCATCTCCCTCGAACTCACTGGCCAACTCCGCTGTTTGTTGAGCGAGCGACTGTTGATCTTGAATCTGCTGTTGCAAATTCGAGTTCAAACTTGGGTCCGAAAATTGTCCCGCAAGCTTTTGCTGCGATTTAGCGAGCTGAGATACCTTGGCTCCGAGCTCTCGAAGTCGTTGCTCGCGACTGGCCAAGTCTCCCATCAACTCACTTGATTCAGGTTGAATCAGCTTATCGATGGCATGTTTCAAAGCCTGCTGAACCTTTTTCTGCGACTGTAGCGTTTCACCAAGTTGCTGCGATCGAAGCTGAGTACCCGCGGTTCGCATCATCATCGCAGTGCTGTTATCGACGAGCACTTTCGCTGCCTCAGTTAACGCCGCCGAAACACCAGACGAATCTTGGGGAGTGGATTCGTTGGTTTTCAAGACCGTCGTTAACCATTGCTCAAGACCTGCCGCGAGATCTATCTGTTGGTTCACGGCGACAGCAATTTGTTGGTCAAAGTCATCAGGCTGCTTCGTTAGACTGGCGACATTCAATTGATTGGTGGTCACCGACAACTCTTCTTGCTGTTGAGCCAAACGCAAGAGTTGCTCGCGCTGTCGATTGATGGATTCAAGACTGTCCATACCTTCGAGCAGCGAAGTCAGTTGACTGGCAGTATCCGATTGCTGGCCATCTAGCTCTTTAGCCATTTCAGTGAGCTTCGATTTATCACCACCTCCAAGTGCTTGTTCTATTCCAGCTTGCCATTGAGCCGCGGTCTGTTGAGCCTTCGCTGCCGAGCCGTTTCCCAATGCGTCGATCTTGCTCTTCAATGCCTGAAGATCGCTCGCTAACTGAGAACCTTCCAAGTCATTCTGCTTGAGCAGAGCCAACTGAGCATCAATAGCAGCGCGCATGCTATTCGGGGCATCGCTCAATTGCTGCTGAATGGTTTGTTGCAGTTGATTGACGCTGGTCGCTGCATCCAACTGTTGCTGCGTAGGCGGTTGCTTTGATTCAATAGCTTCGATTGCTTGTGCGGTTTTTCGAGCCAACTCTTGAGCACTGCGTTGGGTGCTCAGCAGTTCACCCAATTGCTCGGCAAGTGAGCTTTGACTGGCAGTGATATTCTCAAGCTGTCGCTGCTTGGACTCGATCATCAGTCGTTCGACCTGACTTTTACTTACTTGGCCTCGCAAGTCGCGAGCTTCAAGCCAAATAGAAACCTGATCCTGCGTCCCGAGTTGAACGTTTTTAGCTGCTAGTTCGGCGGCAAACTGCCAAACCTGTTGAATACTTTGTTGTTTCGTAGCCAGTGGCGAGACTTCAATGGGTAACTCCAGGGTGGGATCGACTTCGTTGTTAATAGCGAGTTTGGCAACGACTTGACTCAATCCCCAATCATCGCGAGCTTGTCCGCGAATGGAGAAGGCCGCACCGATAGCTAGACTTTTCATCGGCGGCGAATCGAGAGTGATCTCAGGCGGATCATCGGGGAGTACTTCAACCTTCCACAATCCAGGCGAATCCAACTGCACGCCTTCGAGTGTTTCGAATCGAAAATTCCACGCCACCGATTGCTCAAGCTCGGCGAATTCTTCTTGCGATCCGCGAAGCACAACCTGTCGCTGAGTTGAATCGAGGCTAATTTGCCATGGCATCGCCACAGCAGTTGTAGAGGAGAGCAGGGGAGTGCCAACGCTTGGCGCTGCACTCTGAGCCTTACCTCCATTGCTCTCAGCAATTGATTTCGTAGAAGCCTGCGAGCCGCTGGACGGCCTTGCCAAGACTTTGCGTACTGTCTTTTCCAATTCACCCTCAAAGCGAACTTTACTACCAGCGATGACTTGGATGCGCTGCCCAATCAGTTCGTAACTTGTAGCATTGTCTTTGAGCGAACCGGTCAAGCGTTCCAAAGCGGCTTCGTTGTCACGAAGATACTGAGGTGGTTGTATTTCAAAACGGAAACGCTTCCACCCTGGGACATCTACGACGCGAATCGTTTGCCAAGGCATTTCAAAATCATCGCCGCCTAAAGCGCGAACTTGGATGTCTTGACTAATGGTCGGCAGGCTTGCCACGGCAATTTCGCCAACCACTTGTGTGGGAATACTTACAGCATCTGAATCACTTTCCAAACCTTGACGCAGTTCGACCAGTATGTCATTGGGAAGTGGTGGTCGACGATCAGCAACTTCAACTTGAAGTATCGTATCGAAGCCAACTGCAGTTGGCAGATTTACGAAATGAAGCTGATCGTTGCGTGGCCATCGCACGCCTGACCAGGGAGCCAACAAACGTTGCAGCGATGGTAGGCCAAGTTGCGGCCATACAGACATTGATAAAGCCAACGCGGCTATAACCAGAACCAACATCATGGCGACGCGTTTCACGCCATCGCGATTGATCAATTCATCCCAGTTCGGCTTTTCAGATTGCGAACGCCAGTCGTCTAACACCGCTTGACGAAAGGTCGGGCTACCAAAACGTGGATCGTTTACATCCATCTCGGCAAGCTGGACTGTCGTTGAAATGCGACCCGCCCACTGAGGTCGTTTGGCTTCGATCCAGCGTGCAATATCTAGCGGTCCGACTCGCAATAGCCAAATCGGGCGCCACCATCGAAAGGCCGCATAGGTCGATGCCGCAATCAAAGCGAAAAACGACATCCATCGTAAGCCTGCCTCTTCACGCTGGAAGAGACAATCTAGCAGCATCAACATGCCAAGTACTAACAGCGTTACCGCAACCCAACCCAATGCAGCTCGATAGCGCATGCAGTTCTCCGCCTGCTTCGCAACTCGGCGCAAATCGTCTAAGAGATGCTGACTTGCATCCTCACGCGGTGCTTGGACTTCGAGCGGTTGTTGAGAGTTTGCCAATTAGGGAACTCTCCGCAAAACTAACATTCTGACTTCTACGCCTTTATCGCCCACGATTGTTGGAGCCGTGAGCTTGAGCGTATCAACGGCTTTGGGCAGATCGATCGGTCCAATCGACAAATGCACGAACTTCTTCATGAGCGATTCACTCTGACGCGGAACTAAGTCATGTTCGGCACCAAACTCCGGCGCGTCGTTAGCCTTCTCGATGCGAACTTTTGCAACTTGACCTGCGAAGGATAGTTCGATCTCAGTGCCGACAGCAGATTCAGGGCAAGCAAAGTAAAGATCGATCACAAACTTGCCTGACTCTAAAAGATCGATATCCCAAGTGATCTTGTCCTCGGAGCTTGTCCATTGAGTGAAGTAAGAACAGTTGGGAGCTTTGGCTGATCGTTGAACGTTGCCGTGCGGCTTGCCGTCTCGCGCGGGCAGGATCGTAGAATGAAAGTCGGGATGGCCAGCCACAAAGGGCTTAGGCTTCTCGTCCAACTCGGCGACAACATCAGCCTTAAAACCTTCCACGGCTTGCTGAAGCTCTTTCGCGACATCTGGCTTTTGAGTAGCGATGTTACGACGTTGTCCTGGGTCCGCAACCATATCGAACAACTGGCCTTTGGGGTCTAAGCGATACTGTTGCGAACGCACACTTACCTGTCGATTCTGATGCGAAAAGATCATCCGGTTCTGCAGGCTAACTTTCTCGCCCGTCAGCAGTGGACGCAATGTGATGCCATCCATCGGTTGTCCTTGAACTAGCGGCACACGAGCTAAGTCGGCCAGCGTTGGCAGCAAGTCCACGGCTCCACAGATTTGCGACACCAGTCTTCCTTGTTGAATTTCGCCGGGCCAACTCATGAACAGTGGCGATCGAAGGCTGCCTTCGTCCAGACCACCTTTGCGACCTTTCATGTCGCCATTCCATCGAAAGCTGTTTGGACCGTTATCGCAAAAGAATACTACGATCGTCTTCTTCGTTAGATTGAGTTGATTCAATGTCGAGAGGACTCGACCAACGTTCTCATCCACATTCTCCACCATTGCCATCGCGGCTCGCGTGAAGTTCACATCCTCCTTGTCTTCCTCTCGGGCCTTCATCGCGTACTGTCGATCTTTGTGTCGCTGCCAAAACTTTTCGGGAGCCTGCATCGGAGAGTGCGGCGATGGAAGCGACAGGTACATGAAGAACTTTTGATCGGCATGGTTTTCAATGAACTTCACCGCACGACTAGTCAAGTCGTCGACGATGTAGCCTTTGCCATCGACTAAATGACCGTTGTGTTCCAGTTGCGGCGAGTAGTAATCTCCCCAGTGCCCCGAACAGAATCCATAGAAGTCGTCAAAACCGCGCGCGACTGGATGATAAGGATACTGCGAGCCATTGTGCCATTTGCCGTAGAGAGCCGTCGCATAACCCGCTGCATGGAAATGCTGCGCAATAGTGCGTTCGCTCAAGTTCAAGCGCTCCAGTCCTTCGGAGACTCCCCGCACACCACCGCGCGGATGATAGCGGCCCGTCAAGAACTCGGCTCGCGTCGGTGCACAAACGGAACAGACATAAAAGCGATCGAACCTCGCGCCGGACTTAGCTATCGAGTCGATGTTGGGAGTCGAGAGATTTGTATTGCCATGAAAGGACAGATCGCCCCAGCCTTGATCGTCGGTCAAAATGACAACGACGTTAGGCTGCTCTTCCGAAGCTGTTGAAGCCACCTTATCGGCGCATCTCGCACCACTGCTGGTTGTCACTGCGATGCAAGTCAAAAGGCAAAGCTCAAACAACCAACCGGTTACTTGAGCAAAACTTCGCAAGGCAACCATGTGGCGTCGAGCTGTCATTGGTGGAGAGCTGTGTTACGTGGATTACAGTGTTAGGTGGAGAACTGAGTGTTCGGCGGAAACTGCGAGTAGCGTCGAAGGTATTGACCCAGCTTGTGTTTCTTTGCAGTATTCTCGCTAGTCATGTACCTTATTTTACCAAACACTTCGCGTTCTGGCCCCCACGCGCGATCATATCTTCCCAAGACCCAGAAAATTCCACTGTAGGAATTGGGATCTCGTCCATCTAGAGCGTACTTGTTATTCAAGTGAATCATCCACTCTAAGGCTTTTTCGGCAGATGGAGCCCAGTGCAAGAACTTCTTTCCCCAAAGCATCCTCATGTAGTTGTGGATGCGGCCTTCGATGACAAGCTGGCGCTGAGCTGCGTTCCAAATCGAGTCGTGCGTTTCCGCTCGCTCGAACTGTTCGAGCGTATAGAGAAAAGGGCGTTCGTCCTTGGCATGTTCGGCCATGGACTGGCGAGCCCAAGAAGGCAACGAAGTAAAGCTCTCATAGTTGGGCTCGCGATGGCACATGTTGAAACCAATCTCGCGCCAGGTACAAAGCTGGTCCAACAAAGCCTCGGCGTTTTCGTCCACGTTCCAAAAGCCGTTGGTCTTACCGTTAGGCTTCTTGATCTTGCCAATATGCCATTGCTGCGAATCCATAATAGCCCAGAAGACTTGCTGCGCACTGATATGGCCAAAGTGAAGATGCGGCGAGAGCTCGGTCGAACCTCTTTGATCGGGCTCGTTCCGGTCGAACCCATAAGTACCCAGTTTTGATTCCACGAATTGTTGCAACTGCTTTTTAGCCGCCACAACTCCTCCTCGGGTTGGCACCACACCAACACAATGATCGATCGGCAGCTTAGCTAATCCATCAGCTTGCATCAGTCGATCGAGTTTTGCGGCGGGCCAGCGTTTCAAGATCGACTTAGGAAGCGAGTCCAAGCGAGGCAGTCGTTTCGCTGGCTCGCTGGCAAGCGGCTTGGCCTCGGGCGTAGCCTCTAAATGCTTCGGTAGTTCCTTCTGCATCCAGCGCCGATAGGAATGAGCGACAGTGAATGTACGTTCTGCGATGCTTAAAGGCATCAAGCCATTGGCATCAACGAGCTCGAAGGTACAGGGCAACTTCTCGGCGATTCGACCGTACATGCCCGGATGAAAGAAGCATGGAAAGTCATCGGAGACTACGACTCGGGCCTTCGAAGCAAGCTGAACAAGAAGGCCCTTGGCGTCGTGCGTTGTGGGCTCGACATAGGGAAAGTAGAGAGCTGAACTCTTTTCAAATGCAGCGTGATTGTCCACCATTCCTTCGATGACGAAACGATGAAAGCGGTCACAGGCCCACGGGTAATCGCTGCGGAGGCCTTCCATGACGACCAGCGGGCAATTCAGTTCGACGGCCCAGTCGCGAGCTCGCTGCAATGCAAAATTTGACTCAGTTCGCCTGAATGCTGTCATCCAATACAGGACGTAATCTCCCGCGGTTTGAACGGGTTGAGCGTTGAGCTGGCGAATTCGAATTGCGGGTACTGTGGATTTTTTCATGTTTTTCTTTGAGTTTCGGGGCCTGCATGCCACTCCTTTCTGTCAAGGTGTGATTGGCAAACGGCTCGGCATGGTGACAATACTCCACCTTCAGGCAATCGATCAAACCTCTGATGAAATAACACCTAACCTTTTGTAGAGATTGGAAAAGTTAATGACAAAGCTATTCGAAGGCAAGAAAGGTCTCATCCTTGGTGTTGCCAATGATCGCTCGATCGCATGGGCTGTAGCCAAGGAAATTATGGATAATGGTGGGGTTTGCGGGTTCTCACATTTGCCAGACAAGGCAGACGACGACAAGAAGAAGAACCGCCGCCGCGTCGCGAACTGCGTTGAGGCCTACCCGAGTCAAACTGCGTTTCTTGAGCCGCTGGACGTACAAAGCGACGAACAAATCGCTGAATTCATGAAGATGGCTGGCGAAAAGCTGGGCAAAATTGACTTCCTGCTGCATTCGATCGCCTTCGCAGATCGCAACGACTTGCAACGCGATACCGTCGAAACCAGCCGCGAGGGCTTCAAATTGGCGATGGACATTAGCGTTTACAGTCTGATGTCGGTTACCAACGCCGCTCGACCGTACTTCAATCCAGGCGCTACTGTTCTCACCATGACCTATTTTGGTGGCGAGAAGTGCGTGCCTGGCTACAACGTGATGGGCATCTGCAAAGCCGCCTTGGATTCAACGGTGAAGTACTTGGCGTATGATCTCGGGCCGCAAGGTTTCCGAGTGAACGCAGTCAGCGCGGGACCTCTTAAGACATTGGCTGGATCTGCAGCGGGTGTTGGCGAGATGCAAGCGTTCTACAACTACGTAGCACCGCTAGGTCGATGCGTAACGCACGAAGAGGTTGGTAAGGCAGGATCGTATTTGCTGAGCGACTATAGCTCGGGGATTACCGGCGAGATCCTACACGTCGACTCGGGCTACAACATTATGGGCAGCCCTGGACGACTGCTGCATGAATTGAAGCAACAAGCAGCAAGCTAGGCTCCTTACTTCTTCCTGCGTTCCGAGACGTCTCTCGTTCCGAGGCTCTGCCTCGGAACGCACTGTCTTCAAGGCTCCGCCTTTCTGCATTCTTCCCTCTTTCATTTCTTCGCGGCTCTGCCTTCCAAACTCAGCGGTTTTCAAATGCATCGGCTGGCTCTAGTCGCGGATGCGACGATATTTTTCAGCCTGGGATGCCAATCCCAGGAATCACCGAGCGAGAGGTCTGTGAGTCGCGAAGCGACGGCATTCTCCTTCTCTGGCACATATTCTCATTCTCGTGCCGCAACAATCTCAGCCGGGCAGATGCAATACGTAGCCTTCTGTCGTCGCTCCGCGACTAACGAATCTTCGTTCGCCAGTCACCTGGGATTAACATCCCAGGCTGGAAAATGCCATCGCGTTCGCGATTGAAAACCGAAAGTGGCGGATTGCGGCTCAGCATCCTAAATTGTGATAAAATTAAGTGTAAGAAATCTCATCGGTGCCCAACGGTGTAATGTGTGCCTTGATTCAAAGGGAACAAGTCCCATGGAAACGCCCAAAACAACTCGAACCAAGTGGCTCGAAGCGATCGTCATCTTCATCTGCATTCTCATCGCGTTGGCTCTACTCATGCCAGCGATTCAAAATGACCGTGATAGAGGGTCACGACGAGCGCAGTGCGCAAACAACCTAAGGCAACTAGGTCTAGCAACAACCAACTTCGAAACCAGCAAGAAAGTACTTCCAAGTATTCAATCGAGCTTTGCCACACAAGACGGTCGTAGCAAGTTGGGGTCATGGGTGGTGAGTCTGCTGCCGATGATTGAGGAGCAAGAGTTGCGAGATCGGTGGGACGATGTTGCGATGCAAGGACAATGGGAGCAAGAGTTTCGTAGCCTCAACAAATCGAGTTCTACTTTTTACCCCAAGCTCGGAGCGCTTGTTTGCAGTCAAGACAACACCAAAGAGTCAATTGTTGCACCGTTATCGTACTTGGCCAATGCAGGGCTCTACATTCGTTTTGACCTTCCAGAATCAGAAGGGCGAACTAACTCAGATCCTAAGTTACGAGATCCGGTCCTTGATTTAGAGGTTTATCAGGGAGTTTCGGACGCATCTCAGCTTTCTTCGATTGCCCAACGACCGGCGAATGGTTTGTTTGTAAACGCTATACCGAAGCAGGTCTATAATCCTCGCACTAAGATCGACGAAACATGCTTTGGTGTGGCCAGCAAACCAGTTCGCTCAAGCGACTGCAAGGATGGCTTGTCAAAAACGATCCTGTTTGCAGAGAATCTCGGCCAACGTTCCTGGGCCGATGTTTCAACAACCGACGACAGCGTGCGATACAAGGTTGGCTTTGTTTGGCTGTACGCTGGTCACGAAGCAGCAGAGGGGCGACCTAGGCCGACCGTTGCTCCAGGCTTTGCTACGACGATGAACGGGCCGAGTAACGAGGCTGCGAGCTACAAGAACGCTCAGCCAAGTTCAATGCACAGTGGCGTCTTCAACGTTTCCATGGCAGATGGTTCGGTTGTGACGTTATCGGTAAACATCGATTATGTCGTCTACCAAGCTTTAGTCACTCCTCAAACAATAAAAAGCGACATGCCCAACCATCGGTGGATACTCAAGGCCGTCGATTATGAATAGTAAAAAAGAAAGCCAGAAGAGAATCTCAATTGTCTAACCAGTCTCGTTATTCACGGTCTGGGAGACGACGGCTTCGTCGCTTGAACTGGCCCTACTGCGGGGCATGGACCTTTTTAATTGTGATCCTCGCCGCCTTCGCAGCTTGGCGAAGCATGACAGTCAACCTTCGTTACGATGGCACGCAAGTCGATTGGCAGTTGACGTTGGTGGCTAGTTGCATGGAGACCGTTTTTCTAGCGTGGTTTCTAGCAACGGGAGCCGCGATTGGCAGTTTTGTAAATGTCGTTGCCTATCGATGGCCCAATGGACTTTCGATCTTGGGTTCTAGCCACTGTCCTTACTGCACTCACGACTTGAGCGCGAGTGAAAACATCCCCATCTTCGGATGGCTTCGCCTGCGAGGCAGATGCAAATCGTGCCGTCTGCCGATCTCACCGCGCTATCTGCTAGTTGAACTTTGGATGTTGGCTGTTTTTGGAGGGATTTTCTTTTCCGTATTTCTACCAGCCATTAGTCCCATCATCGCGCCGCGTAACACGGCTTCGATTTCACTGGAGCGCAAGCTCTTCGAAAACGGCTTGGCATCGTTGGTTCTACTGAACTTTTGGATGCTCGCAGGGTTGGTCACAATAGCGCTAATTTCCATCCAACGAAGCCGCGTTCCGTTCAAGCTTTGGTTCTGGATCTTGCTGCCTAGCTTTCTGATCCCTCTCCTACAACCCAAAGTCAGCCACATGTCTTGGAACAATCCAGCTTGGAGCAAGTGGCTGCCTGAGTCGATGATACCTGAGTCGATGATGTCGGGGCTCTCGCCACGATGGGACGCTCTGATCACCGTAGTCCTAGGAATCATTGTTGGAGCGTTGCTGGGAATGCTCGTAGACAATTTGACTCGATGGCTGCGGTCGCTGTTGGGAATACCGCCGTTGCAAATAAGCGGCGATGCAGAATCTGATTCGATTCAAGGCGATGCCTCTCCGAGATTCAACCTTCGTTTAGTTGGAATCTTCTGCATTGCAGGTGCCTTGGTCGGATGGCAAGCGATGCTTGCAGTCGCTTCGTTAGACCTGCTTCTAACTCTATGTGCAACGCTTTACTTGGCGCTAAAGACTCCCATGCAAACTTCGCGAGATCAACAGCTTAGTCATTACCCTAACTCTAGTGCTTGCCTTCGAGCGTTCGAGAATCCGGTTGTTTGGGTTTGGTTAGCGGTCTTGCTATAGAAAGCGACCCGCTGAGGATTCCGGCGAACTATGCAAGCCAACCGCAAGGCCGAATGGTTTTCCCCGTTTCGTCCGTGCCTTCCGTGTCCAATCATGGGGATCGGGGAGTTGGACACGGAGAACACGGCTGGTTCAGATACCGTCGACGGAACCCTTCTGTTACGCGATTCCGGCGTGTCTTGATACACCAGCGAAGCATCAGAATCGACTACTCGATTGCCAGAGCCAAATCAAACCAATCGCTAACGTCAACCCAGCGCTGCCATATTAAGGCGTCCAATTCGGTATCGCTTGCGTTAGCTACAAGAAACTCAGCGACAATGAGGTTGGATGGTCGAAGTTCCACATCGATTCGCCAGCGCAGGGAAGACCGTTTGTCAAGCGTTAGACTTTGTCCGTTCAGCTCAAGATGATGGAGTGTGTTGACGCTGCCAAAGTGAAGTGCCAGCCAAACTGGTTGGCTGGAGGTGAGTCCCGTTGGAGCGTTGAAACTGCGAGTCGCCCGAAGTTGTTGCTGGCCGATTCGCTCGACTTTCCATGCTCGGGTTAAGCTAATTCGGTGGCTAATGAGTCACGATCTCCTCGACAGTCGACATCTGTTTATACTGGTTTTTACATTCGGCGGCTTAGAGTCGCCGCGGGCTATTTTACGCGCCAATCCTTTTTGTTGAATATCGTAGACGTTAGCTAGTCAAGAGAGATCTCCATTAACTTCAGATTTTCGCCATTAGGGTGGGCGCCGCTTGTGGGTTGCTCAGCATTGCTGGTCGCCGCCCTGATTTGGACGCTTCAATTGCTGGACCAGCCGCTTTGGCTTGACGAACTACACAGTAGTTGGGTCGTGGCTGGGGACTGGTCAGAGGTTGCCAGCCGAGCAGAATTGGGAAACCAGTCTCCCAGCTATTTTTGGCTGCTTAAGCTGCTTACTTGGACATCTGGGCAACATCCCTGGGTATTGCGAGTGCCATCCCTGATATCTTGGCTGGCCTGCGTAGTAACCATGTTCGCATGGCTGGGCTCATGGCAACTTAGACTAGAAGCACGTCAGAAGCGAAGTTGGCGATTGAGCTACGTGGCTCTCGCGTTGTTGTTTTGCAGCATGTGCGTTGACCCGATGCAAATGTTCTTTGCCGCGGAAGCTCGGGTCTACGGAATCGTTCAACTGCTGAATCTCTGGTCTTGGATGCTGGTGGTTGAAATTGTGGCAAGGTCCCTGGGCTATCCAACTCAACCAGCCCTGGACACGGCGGGCGAAAGCAACCACAAAATTGTTTCCTGGCATTGGATTGCCTGGACAACGTGCGCAACGGCAATGATCCACCTGCACATCACAGCAGGCTTGAGCCTGATTTTTCAGTTCCCGATCATTGCCTATCTCGCCGCAAAGTTGATTTCATTGAATCAGTCTGCGCGCCGCAATGTCGTGTTGGCCATCTGTTGTCTGGTGTGGATCAGCACGAACGGAATCTACGTTCTTTACGTCAATCAAAACGTCTGGGAACGACGACAACAATGGACTGCCTTTGCTGGCGATAGCTCGCTGGAGAGCTTAATTCACCTCATGCCCGTCTTACAAGTTTTGTTGCCTGTCGCGGTTTGCTGGGCCATCGACTTGTTGTTACGAAAAGGAACGAAGGTCGCGAATGATGAACGTACCACTTCGCAAGTCACACATAACCTCGTTGCACGATCCACTTGGACTCTCGCCGCAATTTGCCCGTGCTGCCTAGCTTGGATTTTGACACGCAGCGAGTTGGCTCCTTTGCTTCACTATCGCTTCCTCATCGTCGCCGCGTTGCCCTTTTACATGCTTGCCGGTACATGCCTACTCACAATCAACCGCGGGGCGTTACGCTTCTTGGCTTCGGCAGCAATCTTTGGAGCGATGTTCATTTCGCAAGGCCCTTGGCGAGAGTCTCTCGACAGTTGGCGTCACGCGCGAGACGAAGACTGGAAGTCAGCCACGGAGTTTGTCTCGCAGAATATCGATAGCGAATCTCAGTCGCTTTGGTGTTATGCTGGACTCATCGAAGGCTACCAGATCGATCCGCCATTGACGCAACCGATGAACGAATATCTAAGCTACCCGCTTCGTGGCATCTATCGGGTGGAAGCCGGTAGGGCAACTGTTGAGCCGCATGGACTGGTCGGTAGTCGCCAGCGATGGCTAGATCAGATTCGCTCAGCAACAAAAACCACAGCTTGGATCGTCTATCGCGGTCCAGCCGAAAGATTGAGGGCTGACTTAGAAGCCGCGGGGATAAGCCAGCTTACTCTGGTTCATCCCGTTGAGCAGTTCGGTCGCGTCAGTGTGATTTGCGTGAAGTGGTGACTCCAACCACGCTAAACCTTGCAAGTCAAAACTACTTTCGTTTGGCTTGGAGTATTCGCGAAAGAGCTTCGCGAGTGAGTGAGTCCTTAGTTCCCGGCGATGAAAACTCAATGATTGAGACAGTGTTGCCGTCGTTCGGTGTATCCACCGATTCAACCAACTTTACTATTTCATCGATCAGGTACGTTGGAGCCGACACAACTAAGAGATTCGATTCGATGTCGATACCGACCGAAAGCAGTCCTTGATACTCTGGATTGCTCGCAGTTGCGGCTAAGTTCTGGTTGTAGCCAAAACTACCTCGCGGACTAGTCGCGGTACTGCTTGAAAAAATGCGATCATTGATGCTCAACAGATCGCGATAGACCTCTTTCACCATCGTGGCAACCTCTTCAGCCTTGCGATGCTTGAAGCGGTAGACTTTTTGCTGCCGTGCCAACCGATCATCCGAGTTGACGGGCTGATCCAGGACTTCAACAAGTTGCCGAACCCGTTTCAATTGAAGCTCAGAGGCATTGCGAATCAAAACGCGATTGGTCCGCAAATCAGGATCTAGCTTCATTTGTTGTGGTCGCTTAGCTAACTTTGGAATCGCACTCGCAGCCGCGGTCGGTGGTACAAGTGGCTTATCTTCCTGTAGCAGCTCTTCCAACTGGCGCTTGATGACATTTGCTTGAGCATGCTTCAGAGCGATGACCGAAACACTACTGGGCTCTGGCAACAGACCTTCCAACAACTTGCGAGCCGTTTCCGCAGCGACTGGATCGCGTGAAAGAATCATGACCTCGCCATTATCACCTTCGATCAAGCGAACGGGAGCTTGGCTTGGCTGTTTGGGATCTTGTTGAGCTGCCTTCTGCTGGTCTCTGTCAACAGAGCTCGATATCAAACGAATGTTAGAATTGGAGATTTGAGTCACATCTTTTTTACGCTGCACAGCCTCGTTAACATCCTTGGCGGGCGAGTCACTTGCAGGTTGGATTGCTGGAGCGGTAGTAGATTCCGAAGTTGAATCTGCGATTGGTTCGACTATCAGAGGTGCATCGCTCAATTCGCTCCAAACCCGCTGCAGTCGACTGGAGACTTCTCGAAGCGGTGCGCCGTTGAGTGAAATTACTTGCATGTTATTGTTGGTGGTCGAAGCCACGTCGCTACTTCCGAGCGACTTCAGGAACTCCTGAACCTCTTTGACCTCTTCTTCGCTGGCCCACAACAGCAATCGCTTGTGATCCGGGTCAGCTTCGACTTGAAAGGTTCCGTCGCTGGCCACACCGGGAGCAGCCGGTGGTCTTATTGGGTTCTTCAACACCAGTTGTATCGCGCTCACGGCGTACTCGGCGTCGATCGATCCCAGCGGTAGAACTGTCGCGCTACGTCGCTTCGCGCGAAAGCTATCGATCACTTGAGCAATGGTCAATTGATCTTGGGCTGAAGCAAACGCGATGATTCGGTTGTACGCAGCCTCGTACTGAAATCGTGCATCTTTTCCAAGATTGCCTTGCTCCTGCAAGGATGCCAACAAAACGGTAA
>CAUJKA010000118.1 GCA_963204965.1 Planctomycetota bacterium
GGTATCGGCGACAATTAGATTGTGCGTCGGTAGCTCGGCACCTGGCGTGGAACTGATGACGACGGCTGGGTCGGAGGCTGCATGAAGCAGATCGCCGGTTTTGATTTCACCAGCCTTGGTCCATCCTTTGCCGCAGACCCAAAGTAAATGGCTTGTGGTAGCGTGAATGGTATCTTCGTCGACTTTTAGGATCACCGTCTTGGCCGGCTTGCGTGTTGTTGGCGCGATCACTGGCTTGAAGGATAGCTCGCCCGTGGAAATGTCCTTACTAAGTACTAAGTCCCCTGGGAGTATCGTCTCGATCTTTCGGAGCCCTCGACTGGTTTGAACTTCGGTTCCTGCCACGAAGCAAGAGAATCGTCTGACTACAACATAACCATCCGGGACGGTATACTTTGAGTAGGACCTTTGGTAATTGTAACGAAATCTCGAAGACTTGGACTGTTGATAAGATGTTTGATTGTATTCATCCCACCAATTCCAAACGTCATGAGGTAGACGCTCAAACTTCTTGTCGGTCACCATACTGATAAGCTCGCCAATCTTCTCATTCTCTCTTGCTCGATCACGATTGGATTGTTCAGCTTCCAGCTCGTTCATTTTTGCTTCTGTAATGTTAATCGTGGAGGCGAGATGCAGCGCATTTTCATCCGGAACGGTCCATGCGAGTACCGTATGCCTTCGCCCATAAGGGAGACTTGGATCAAAGGTCATGGTGTTGAATATTTTCCCTGTCGGGGAATTTCTTTTCTCTAAAAACTCCATTCGAACTTCGCCGCTGGTTTCCTTGGAAAATGCTTGTCGAAATCCTACGCATAGTCCATTATCGTTCAATAAAGGAACACTCAAGCATTGCATTGGAGCTTCCATAGAATGGAGTAGCTCGGGTATGAAGTCGTGCAATGGTTTGGATTTCAATTCTGCAATTGCTGCGATCTTCAGCTCCTTATCTGTGGAGAATAGAGCAACTCGAGCTAACGCTAAGGCTGCTTCAGGATTCTCTATGCGGCCTAAGTTGGTGACCAAGATCATTCCGATTTCCGTTCCGGCACTTTCAATCGTCTTCTCTAAAACAGGAATCGCCTCTGGGTCATCAAACTTTCTCAACTCTTCTAATGAGGCTTGCTGCAATTTCTTGTTGCCAAAATTGATATTGTGGACCAGCTTTACGATGGTTGGCTGATATTTGGCAAAGCTAAGTTTAGCAAGCTCGGCTCGTTCGATCATTCGACACTGCTCTTCCAAGGTGAGCCATTCATGCCCAGCCTGCACATGTCCAAGCAGCTTTCTGGCTAGCTGATGATCAGCATCGAAGTTCAGAACATTCTCGATGTGCGCACGGCACTGCAGAAGCAACTTATTCTTTGCGCACCATGCTGCTGCTTGAAGATTGCCTTGGATCGTTGGCGGTTGTTCGGCTCGCATCGCTTCATAGCTGGCCAACAACTCATCAGACTTCGCTTGTTCAATGGCTTGATCCACAGTGACCCAAGATCCGTCTGCGCTGATCACTTGGCCTCGCAGCCAGTTGGCCGGAGCAAAGTTGTCCTCAGTTTGTTTTGCTTCACTCAGAAATTTTTCGCGGCTTAGTAGATCTCCATCTATCTCCGCTTGGACTGCTTGCGCCACCAGCTTCAGAGCTTTTTCCGTGGTGACTGGATCAGACGCCGATAAGATCGGCCCACTGGTTACGATCGAAACCAAGACAAGACTGGCAAAGACTTTTCTGCTCATCATAAATTCTCCGACGGGGTGAAAAGATTCGGAACTAGAGCAATCCTGATTCTAGGGGGTTCTGGCAAGTGCTGCAATTGAAAAAAGCTTGAACTAAAGCGAAGATCCTCAGATATTCGCCAACTCAGGCTATAGGCTGCAAAAACATATATCTATTTGCGAATTTGTTGGATCAGACTAATCGAGAAACCACAACCTTGCTGGTAGCGAAGCCTGATCAGTATCTAACGACACTTCATCCAAGGGTGTTTCAATCAGTTGTGTGCTGGAAGGCTCTCCGGGCACAGGTTGTGACTCAAGCTTACTCTCACGCGTCAGAAAACCTGTATTTGGCTCCCATGCACTTTGGATAGTAAAAGCACCTTGGCCAGTCGGAAGAATGGCCCACTGTTGTCGGTTCCAAGTCTTTCTGATTGGATCCAGGTACAGCGTATCAGTTGGAACGACCAGTCCATCCCGCAATCTAGCGCCTCGGGTGAGATAGTACCAATCGCCGTCGACGCGAGTCTTGATACGATAGAAGTCCCGCGATGCCCACTCGATCTCCCAGAAAACGCTGGATGAATCGTTTGGTTTCGGCGGAGATCCAAGTGTGATTGCAGTGCCCTTGTTGATAGCAACTCCGGGGTCGAACGTTAGGAAGCTCGACGATGCAGCCCAACGACTGGATATCGTGATTGGGCCGCCAATGCCGTCGTTGATCTTTTGTCCTGAAAGCCCCCATAGCAAACCGTAATATGCGGGTTTAGCGAGAATAGGATCTCCATTTCCACCCGAAAAAATTGTGGGGTGAGAAAACTCCCCGAGCCTAAGGTATGGTGTATCGATAATCGATGGATTTAGCCAAGACCGATTGTCGGCAAAGTCCCATAACCACAAAGCTTCACAGGCCGGTTGTTCGAAGCAAATCTTAGCAATCTCGGTATAGATCCGTCGCTGCCTAGTCAGTTGCGTCTCGTTGGGCAGTGGCGTTGGTAGTCGCGCTGCCGTCGCGGCTACGTCCATCTCGGTAATGAACAGCTTGAATCCAGCATCGGCAAATCGCTGGAAATTGGCGCGGATGGATGCGTAATTCGGCTCGTACTTTAGATCCAGTAGGTGCATCTGGAATCCGATGCCATGAATGGGCACGCCGCGATTTCGCAAACTGATTGCATACTTGAGCATCCTATCGGACTTCGGACAAAGATGGTCGTTTCCAAAATCGTTAAGTATCAGTAGCGCATCAGGATCAGCTTGGCTGGCCCACTGAAACAGCTTCTCGACATACTGGGGACCAACGGCCTTGTACTCCTTGTAGTCTGTCCTCAGTCCATTGGAGTCCATCGGCTCTCCATCCTCAGCCATAATCTCATTGGCGACATCCCAGACCCAGACCTTACCGCGGCGAGTCGTGACTAAAGCCTGTACGAAAGTCTTTAGCCTCGCTTCAACCTGAGCATTGGGAAGCTTCATCCACCACGATAGATTTTCATTTGCCGAGGGGTAGCAGAGGACGTGCCCATGAACTCGAAGATCACGTTCGATGGCCCAGTCTACGACTCGGTTGAAGCCAGACACATTAGGTTTAGCGGAGGAAGTTGGCCATACTCCGTAGGCCATGTAGGCAGTTGCTGTAACGCTGCTGAATTCCCGCTCGGCAGTTGTTAAGTAATCCTCCGCCATCCACGTATCTTCATCATATCCATGCAGTACACCGCCAACGGAGAGATCTTTTGGCGCGATCGCGCTCAAACGACTGCCCAATGGCAGTTGTTGGCCGATTGCAGACACACCAAAAGAGCAGAACGATAAAGCCGCTGCCACAATGAGCTGGTAAGACAAAGCGGATTTTGATTCTGCAGTCATTGAGACTATCCGCCCTTAATTTAGAAACTCACGAGGAAATAGCTATCGATCATTAATCGATCCGGAGAGTATACCA
>CAUJKA010000119.1 GCA_963204965.1 Planctomycetota bacterium
CTTAGAGTGATACCAATTGTGGTAAGAATCACTCCTGCAAGAACAAAAGGCGCTGAGCCAACAAGACTGGCCGCAATTGTGATCAGGGCAAGTGGGACGGCCAAGATGTTAGCTGAGTCCATTTGCGAGTTCGCGACGAACGCAAAAGCTAGAGTTCCACCAGCAAAAAGAAAGCAGAACATTCCGAAAAAAATCGATCCAACGCCGGAACCAGAGGCAATCGGGAGTTGAAGTTGGACTTGTTTGACCGGAAATCGATCGTGGATTTTGTTGTCTGAATAGTTTGTCGAGGTTAGTTCGTTTTGAGCTGGTTGCATTTGGAGATCTCCCCGCGAATTCTAGGTATCGGAGCTGTTTAGATGACTCTCTAGATTTCAGAATCCGAGCTCCCATGCGCTATAGAGGGGAAAACCAACGAAAATCTCTGGGGCGATAAGCTCTTTTTGGGGCAACTTAGCCGAACCTAGCGTATCCGACGGCAAAACGCCAATAAGCTGCTTTACTTAGCGTCTACGAATGAGCCCCTGAAGCCGAACACCGCGGCAAGCGCTTAATTCCCTTTGAAGCATAATTGGAAAGCGGATGAATTTCGGGATAGAGAGCATGTGTGAGAATCTCAAGACTATCGATCAAACGTGGGCCCGGTCGATTGAAGTAGTTCGAGCCATCCACGATGTAGACCCGATTGTTTTGAACGCATGGCAACGACGACCATTCGGCGCGAGATTCCAGCAACGGAACATCTTGCAAGGTTCTTTCGATATCGAATCCGCAGCATGAGATCAGCAGGAGTTCTGGCGAGGCCTCGACAAGTTCTTGCCAAGAAATTGTTTTCGAACGCTTGCCGACTTTGCCAATCATCTCCTGCCCACCAGCCAGCTCTACTAATTCGGGATTCCAATGACCCGCACAAAACAGCGGATCGATCCACTCTAAGATCAAAGTTCTGGGGCGAGATTTCAGATTTTTGTTCCTTGCGACGATGGAATTGACTCGAAGCTGAAGACTAGACACACATTCCTCACCTCGATCGGGACAGTTTGCCGCATGAGCCACCTGACGAATGGATAGGTAAAGGTCGCTGAGTGTGAGAGGTTCGAGGTTCAGAATCTTTGGACAGCTCTTCAAATTGGCTACAGCTCGCTGCACCTCCGACTCAGCCACTGCACAAACTTCGCAAAGAGTTTGCGTTACGATCAAATCGGGCTCTAGAGACTTGAGCAGTTTTGAGTCGAGTGCATAGAGTGATCGCTGGCCGGCTAGTTGTTCACGAACTGCTTGGTCGATTTCCGCGCTTGTAGCAGAGGCGGGAATTTTGTTTTGAGTCACATGTGGTAGCTCACGAACACCTGCTGGAAAATCGCATTCGTGAGTGACCCCAACCAATCTATCGCGTAGGCCTAACCCACAGATGATCTCTGTCGCGCTGGGAAGTAAGGAAACAATTCGCATTTCTGACCAATTTCTTTCTTTCACGGATTTGCAGCACTCCCGATGGGCGACTTGAGTTAGCCCAGTCTACGAAACCGCAGCGAGCCTTGAAAGCATGGAAGAAGAGGCAGATGAAGAATCAGACGAAGAGTCTGCGAGGAAAATAGAACCAATCGGCGAGTTGGTCTTTCAGAAAATGCAAGATTCCCGGGTTCACGAATCGAGGGCACAGGCAAGACAAACCAAGAAACGCATTTATCGTTGATCATCCGTGGGGAGATTCAGTCGAATTTCGCCAACTGCGGCTTGTTGATCTTGATAATGTCGGTAGGGTTTGGGTGATATGCCATGGTTGCGGGGGCGCCGAGATGCCCGACCCAAGTTGAACCGGCCTGAACGCGTACTACCGCGAGCTTGCGTCAATCTTTATCAATGAATAGGTTTGGTCTCCGACTTTCTCATCGGAAATTGTCACGACCAACTGACAATATGGGAGCGTTCGGCCCATGACATTCGCGATACTTCCAATTCGCAAATGAAATTCTTCGAATGAAAGTTCCGAACCTTTGGGAATTCGATCACGCAATAGATCTAGTGCTTCATCAAGAGCGCGCTGCAGCAACGGCTCGCAAGATCGATCCGCGGCTGAAAACCCCTCTATTTGATGGCGGTCGCGACCAGTTGTATCAACAACCCTAAAGCCTAGTGACTTTTCACGCTCTCGCGCCGTCAAACCATCATCGTGAACAATTACTTTTGGATCTTGGCGATTAGGTAGCAACTTCTCCGGATTCAACATGCTGTGCATCACCTCTTCAACTTGCGGGTGAGGCAATGCGCGATTCAGAAAAGTACGAGGGTCAGCGCTGTTGACCGTGCCAAACCCCAAGTGAAAGTTGCGAAAATCGGCCTGTAGCAAATCACCTTCGAACTCACCAATATGATAGGCATCTATCAATAACCACCGCTCAGGCTTTTTCCGTATAACGGACAAATGGTCAACGAGTTCAGCTCTAAACAGCAATTTCGGGTACTCTGCTGGAGCAGTGCGCGCCCATTTCTCATCTACCGACTTTTTGAGCTTCAACAACAATGATTCGAGGGCTTCCGAGTCAAGGCCAACACCGACAACTTCCTCGTTCGTGAGCTCCATAACCTCAGCACATAGTGTCGGCAGCGAATCTGAAATCAGTGCTGTAGCGCCCATCCCAATGCGATCCAATCGCACTTTTTCGCCAGTTTTCGACGAATCGAGGGCACCTTTCTTATTACCAGCAGCGTCGCTCGTCTTGAGTGAATCAAAATGTATTTGCAACTCAATGTTGTTTTTCCATAAGTTCTCGTGTTTTTCTTGACTAAGAAAAGCACGAGGATCCAGTTGTTTAACTCGTTTTTTCTTGAGCGAGGAAACTGCATCAGCGTTGGAAAGATGCTCATCGATCGATAAGCTCCTCCCCTCAAAAGAGATTTTGCGATCTCCCTGGGCCGTCAGTTGCGCCGCTGCAACGCTTGAAAGAAAGATGTATAGAAGTGTAGATCTGGAAATCAGGTATCGATACACGAAGTTCACTCCATTGCGCCATAACACGGGTAAGAAACTAGTGCCTGGTAATTGAGTCCCTGGAGTCAGAAAGACAGACCATTCCGAATCGCTCGTCCAAGAGCACTGCGCCAGACGTTATACCATCCTGAGTTGTTTTCCGCGTTCTTTCAATGGGAGCAACCACACATTTTCCGCGCAATCCTCTGGAGTTGCAAATTTCGACAGGCTGAACGATTGTTTGCCCAATTTCGCTCTTGAAACACGGGCCGCAACATTAATGTTAGGGAACGGGTCTAAAAACGAAAAAACCCTTGGTGAGTAAACCCACCAAGGGCATATTTGAAATTTGGTTGTGATAAGCTCTCGAAAGCAGACTTGCGTCTGCCAGGTTGTGCTCACGGATCGTTGGCTCGTGTTACCACGTACCAACTAATTATCCTTAGAAAGGAGGTGATCCAGCCGCAGGTTCCCCTACGGCTACCTTGTTACGACTTAGTCCCAATCGTCGAGTTGACCTTCGGCACCTGCCTCCCTTGCGGGTTGGCTCAGCGACTTCGGGCCCTCCCAACTCTCGTGGCTTGACGGGCGGTGTGTACAAGGCTCAGGAACACATTCACCGCGGTATGCTGACCCGCGATTACTAGCGATTCCAGCTTCATGCAGGCGAGTTGCAGCCTGCAATCCGAACTGAGCGCCGCTTTTTGAGGTTTGCTTCCCCTCACGGGTTCGCTTCCCTTTGTACGACGCATTGTAGGACGTGTGCAGCCCTAATCATA
Organism: Planctomycetota bacterium; assembly: GCA_963204965.1. Lineage (GTDB taxonomy): Bacteria > Planctomycetota > Planctomycetia > Pirellulales > Pirellulaceae > Aureliella. The sequence goes on from CAUJKA010000119.1 coordinate 3,751, forward strand.
AAGGCCATGAGGACTTGACGTCATCCCCACCTTCCTCCGGTTTAACACCGGCAGTCTCTCTAGAGTCCCCGACTTTACTCGCTGGCAACTAGAGACAGGGGTTTCGCTCGTTAAGGGACTTAACCCGACATCTCACGACACGAGCTGACGACAGCCATGCAGCACCTGTGCAAGGGTTCCCGAAGGCACTCCGCCCTTTCAGGCAGATTCCCAAGCATGTCAAGACTAGGATAAGGTTCTTCGCGTAGCCTCGAATTAAGCCACATCCTCCACCGCTTGTGTGAGCCCCCGTCAATTCCTTTGAGTTTCAGCCTTGCGACCATACTCCCCAGGCGGAGCACTTAACACTTTCGCTACGTCCGAGAAAATGTGAGGGTTCCCTCGGACTAGTGCTCATCGTTTACGGCTAGGACTACCGGGGTATCTAATCCCGTTCGCTACCCTAGCTTTCGTTCCTCAGCGTCAGAAAAGACCCAGTAGGCCGCTTTCGCCACCGGTGTTCCAGATGATATCAACGCATTTCACCGCTCCACCATCTGTTCCGCCTACCTCTATCTCCCTCAAGCCTAACGGTTTCAAGCGCTATTCCACAGTTGAGCTGTGGGATTTCACACCTGACCTGCTAGGCCGCCTACGAACTCTTTAAGCCCAGTGATACCGAATAACGTTTGGAGAGCTCGTCTTACCGCGGCTGCTGGCACGAGCTTAGCCTCTCCTTCCTCCTAGGATCACTCAAATACAGGGGAGTACCCCCGTACATTTGTTCCCCTACGACAGCGGTTTACAACCCGAAGGCCTTCATCCCGCACGCGGCGTCGCTTGTTCAGACTTTCGTCCATTGACAAAGATACTCGACTGCAGCCACCCGTAGGTGTCTGGGCAGTTCTCAGTCCCAGTGAGGCGGATCATGCTCTCACACCCGCTACCCATCATCGCCTTGGTAGGCCATTACCCCACCAACTAGCTAATAGGGCGTAGACTCATCCCCAAGTGGAATCACACCTTTGGTCCTAAGACATTATCCGGTATTACTGCCAGTTTCCCGACGCTATCCCGGTCTCAGGGGTAGATTTCTACGTATTCCTCTCCCTTTCGCCGCTGTCCGTCCCGAAGGACTTCTCGCTCGACTTGCATGCCTAATCCACGCCGCCAACGTTCATTCTGAGCCAGGATCAAACCCTTCAATTGTGTATGCTTTCTGCAACTTTTGTCCGAAGACTCGAATCACAGATATTAACCAACTGAAGAACCTTGCGGCTCTACATCAACTTTAGTCCCAACAGATTTGAAGCTGTTGGGTTGCACCCTATGGTCAATAGGTGCCTTTTTTAATTGTCAGTCTTCTACTTCGGATTTTAAGGCCCTTAGTTTCAGACTACACAACCTTGCTAATAACTTTCGTTACTAACGGAGAGCTTATCAACCAAATTGTCAAAGATCAGTTATTGTGCAATTCATCAGGTTTCCCTGCTGTTTTGCGTTGAGTGTCTCGCGACGACTCAGGCCTCAATCTATCGGAGACTCCTACTATCGTCAAGTGTTAGTTAAACCTTGATTCGATAGTTGCGAGAGGCGGTTATTCCTGTCGCGGTCTTCGATCTTGAAGGGTCAGCATTCTAGCGACCGCTTCAATCGAGGGCAAGTGGCTTTCAAACTTTTTTTCTCAAGTTCTTTTCGCCGCTTGTCACTGAATCAGTTTCCCGGTCAGTGAGGGGCCAGAGTCTATAGGCAGTCGCAAGCCTTCGCAAGGACAGTTGGAGAAAATTCCAAAGCTTTTTTGCCTGACCCTCACCAGGAGTAGTTCAGTCCTAACTCCTGTAGCGATTGAAACGCTTGCGCAATCTGGCCTCTTTCGGTTTCGGCCCGCTCGCCATTTGCTTCACTCCACGGGTGACCTAGCTTTGGTTGATAACCTCTTCTTAGCTAGGCTAATTGCAGCGATGACCCAAACGCCCCAAGCAAACGACGAATCACTCAACAGCTTGCTGAAACGCATCGATGGCTTGCTATCGAGCTCTAAGCCAGCCCCTGCTCCACCGCCTAATGCCGTAGAACCCGGTCGATCCGCGGTCCAATACCAAACTGCTCCGGCACATAGTCCTGCTCAGAATCCAACACCGGCAGCAGCTACAGCAATCGCTTCCGATTCCAGCAAACAATGCCGTTTCGGTGACATCACCGATCAACGTGATGAGCCCTTCATTCCTCGTGTTCCCAAAACGCTTGATGATGCCGGCCTTAGCGAAACTACTATCGAAGAACTGATTCTTCGCTACTTACTGGCTCGCGGTGAAGCGTCGGGTCGAATGGTTGCAGCTCAGATTCGCTTGCCTTTCCTGCTGATCGAACCGATCCTTAACCGCCTCAAATACGAACAGATGACGGCCTACCGTGGGGCTAACTCCGTCAATGACTACATCCATATCCTGACCGAACAGGGACGCGACCGAGCTCGACAGTACAACCTGCGGACTACTTACTTCGGCGCAGCACCGGTTCGTTTAGAAGACTATTGCCAAGCCGTTAAGCTTCAATCTGTAGAAACACAAAAGCCAAAACGTGAAGAGTTGCTACAGGCTTTTAAGGATTTGCTGATCGACAAAAAGATGCTGACCAAGCTAGGTCCAGCAGTCAATAGCGGTCGCGGCATGTTCTTGTATGGCTATCCAGGAAATGGAAAGACCAGTATCGCTGAACGCGTTACTCAAGCTTTTGGAAAATACATTTGGATTCCGCGATCGATCTCGATCGACGGTGAAATCATGCGTATTTACGATCCAATGAATCACGAACCCGCACCAGTTGCGCGTGGTGAAGGTTATTTGAATGACTCGGGTGTCGATGAACGTTGGATACGTATTCGTCGTCCGACTTTGATCGCTGGTGGTGAATTGACAATGGACATGTTGGAAGTCCGTCGCGATAAAGAAACCAACATCAATGAAGCGCCATTGCAAGTGAAAAGCAACTGTGGTGTGTTGGTGATCGACGACTTTGGTCGCCAACGCATGCGAGTCGATGAACTACTGAATCGATGGATCGTGCCACTAGAAAAACGTTATGACTTTTTGAATATGTCTAGTGGTAAGAAGATTCAAATACCCTTCGATCAGTTGGTTATCTTCTCTACTAATTTGCAACCTAAAGACCTAGTCGATGACGCGTTCCTGCGTCGAATTCCATATAAAATTGAAGTTGAAAATCCAAGCGAAGCAGCATTTCGTAAGCTGTTTGAAATCATGTGTCCGCGCGTTGGTGTGCCGTACAAGCCGCAGTTAATCGACTATCTGATCGAGCGACACTATAAGCCAATCAACCGCCCTTTCCGTAACTGTCACCCGCGAGATTTACTGCTGCAAGTCAAGAACTATTGCCTCTACCAAGACTTGCCGATGGAGTTGAAGGAAGAGTACATCGACTTTGCTTGCGAGAACTACTTCTCGATCATGTAGCTTGCGAGTTTCGTCTTTCGGTACAAACCCAACCGGGCAGCGCTACGCCAGGGCTGTGATACATCAATGTAGTGTGTCGACCCTTCGGGCCTAAAACCTCGGAATTCTCATGTTCCGGTGCCTTCGACACCGGCAGAGGTTGTGTCAGGCCTTCGGCCTTAAATCCAAAAAACGCAACA
>CAUJKA010000120.1 GCA_963204965.1 Planctomycetota bacterium
AAACGATCTAAGATGCGCCCAGATTCATCGGGCGACAAACGCGAGCTTCCTTGCACGCACATTTCGCGACTCCTTGCTTGAGATGGTGGTCCAACCTAACTCTAGCAGGAGTCGCGATTTATCGCTAATTGAACGGTATTGGCGTTAAGGAAACCGTACTCACCGGCCCCCGTTGGTGGGAAATGAAGAGAAGGAGCTCAAAAGATGAGATTTAACTTGAGGCGATTGATCGCCGCAGCAGGTATCACTGCTATTATCGGCACAGCTTCACACGCTGGCGCTCGCGACGTAAGCCCGTCCAACAATGTGGTAGCCCGCACTGTCTCGACTTATAACGTCATTGCCCCTACAGCGACATCGGACTGCGAAGGCTGTGCACCGGTTAGCTGCTGTGACAACAACTACTCTTGCTGCGACTCTGGCTGCCAGAAGCCAGGCATTCTCTCCAAGCTATTTGGAAGCCAATGCGACAGTGGTTGCGACGAGAGCACATGTTGTGATTCCGGTTGCGGACTGTTTGACAATGTGCGCGGATGCGATTCGGGATGCAGCGGCAAGTCAGGCTTGCTAAGCTTCATCAAGCCAAGTGACCGATGCTTCGATGATTTTTGCGCACCGGTTACAAACCCCGTCTTCTTTGAAGACCCACGTACCGTAACTCAAGTCCGTTTCCTGTTCATCAACCATGAACTACCACGTGCTTTGGGTGGAAACTCAGTTCAAGTTTATGCAGCTCAAGTTCGCCTAGCTTTGACTCAGCGTTTGAGCTTGATTGCGACTAAAGACGGCTTGGTGTACACCAAGAGCGAAGTGCTTAACTCGGGCTTTGCTGACATCGCTGCTGGTCTGAAGTACAACCTGTATCGCGACCCAACAGAGGGACGAATTCTGAGCGTTGGAGCAGTGATCGAAGCTCCGACCGGCTCGAAGAAAGCTCTCCAAGGCAATGGCGGCGGTGAATGGAACTTCTTTGCATCAGCGGGAACACGAATTCTGGGCAGCACCAAGGCTCACTGGATTAGCACCGGTGGATTGCGACAGCCAAACAACGAATTCTCCGAAAACCGTTTGATGTATTGGAGCAACCACTTCGACTATCGCTTGAACACAGTGAAGCCATTGTTTGTGTTCACCGAAATTCACTGGTGGAACTACCTGAGCGACGGCGGAGCCTTCCCATTGGCAGTTCAAGGTGGCGACCTATTCAACCTAGGTTCACCTGGAATCACCGGCGACAATCTGGTCACACAAGCTGTCGGATCGCGATATGTTTACAATCGCAACGTCTCACTTGGCGGTGCGTTTGAATTCCCAGTCAGCGAAAAGAAGGGCCTGATGGAAAATCGAATGACATTCGACTTGATTCTTCAGTACTAAAGACTTCGCGTTCTACCTGAACATCATGAAAGCCATGGATCCCCGTCCATGGCTTTTTTCTTTTTCTGGGTGCTCGATATCTGGAGCTAACAGACTCCCAACAATCTTCAGAGCAGTACTCAAGGGGCTAAATCTTATCGCTTAATACGCAGACACGGTGCAACCTGGAATGGCCGCTTGCAAGCGATCTCGAGCGGTAGAAGAAACCGGCGTTTGATAAAATTCGACAATTTTCAATGTCTTAATTTTTGCAAGATCCTTGATGCAAGCGTCGGTGATGCGTTGACTTCCCAGGCTTAGCACTTCGAGCGCTGATAACTGAGAGATGCTGGCCACGCCAGCATCAGTAACCTCCGATCTGAAAATCCCGAGGTTTTTCACTGACGATGAAAGTTGCCCGAGCGTAGTGCCTTCTACACGAGTTTTATCCAGATGTAGAGACTCCAGATTTGATAATCCTGCGAATTGCTGGGCTCCTTGATCAGTGATCGGTGCATCAAGGATGCTTACATGCGCGAGATTGGGAAGATACTGCACTACTTGTATACCGTTGTCACTGATCGGAATATTGGAGATGCTTAGGCTCTTGAGCTTGGGAAACTGCTGCAACATCTGCATCCCGTTGTCACTGATCTGACATCCTACTAGTTCCAACCCAGTTAATTCGCTGGCCGATCTGACCGCAGCCAGGGTCACATCTGTCACGCTCGAACCGGAGAACCTCAAGGATTCCGTCTTGGGCAAATCGTTGACGCTTGGAAGTACGTTTCTGTCTCCCAAAACTGTATCAGAAGAGGCCTTCGGAGTCGCAAAGTGAATTCGCCAACCTGGATTGGCCGCATGCAGGGCCACAATGTCCGATTCACTTAACGCTTGCTCGCTGATGTTCAAATCGAGATTCGATTGAGCCCCATGTAAAGCCTCCCAACCATCCTGGTCAACCGTACATTGTTCGATGGTAAGTGCAGATAGGTCCTTTATTCGGCGGATGGTATTCAAGAGTGGAGTTGAAAGGGAGCATTGCGTTAGACGCAAGGTGACCAACCGCGGATGCTGCTGTAGTGCTTCCTTCGCGTCATCCAACTTGACATTCTCCAAGCTCAACTCGTTGAGTTCCTTGAGGTCGTTCAACTCTACTAGGAATTCATCGGTGACCATCTGACCGCGTAGTTCAAGCGATCGCAAATTTGGAAAGGCCAAGATCTTTTGCGCATCGACCACCGACCGAGGCGTTAGAGAGACTGCATCGACTTCTGCGAAGTACTCGAAGCCCAAGCTCAACTGCAGTAAACTGCGTATGAATCCCACCTGTTTCGTTTGCTCATATTGGTCCTCCCGATAGCCAATTCTGCCGCCCGCTTTCTCGATCTCCGAAGCTAACTGTCGGCGCTTCGACAAGGGCCACCACTCTACTACAAACATCGCCACAACGATCGCACAAACGCTCAGCAGCAAGGCGAGTGTCAGGCGAAAACGCAATGCTTCACTTTTTTTTGGGGCAGCTTCGGTCATCGTGGATCGACTCCTATAAACTCGGGGGTCCAAGTAATCCTGCTCGTGCTCAATGAAATGGTGCTCGTAATCGTACTCGAAAGACGGGATTCGAGCACGAGCACCGTCTTCGACTGAGCACGTGTACGAGCACGAAAATCCGAAGAACGAAGCGTTTCAGATGCCCTTTAGGAAGTTTGCGGGCTGATCAGTCAACTCGTTTTTCTACTCGAGTTGCCCTGGTAAACTTACGCGGCTAAGGCTTGATGTCGCCGTAAGTCTGTATTAGTTCAATCAATTCAGAAACCACTGGACGACGTTTTCAAAGACCTTGGGCAGGCCCACCTTCCCGTCGGTACCCAACCCGTGATCACCACCCTCGATCCGTTGGGCGACAACCTGCCTACCTGCAACCAAAAGTTCTGCGTGCATAACATCAAAACCTATGACCGATTCCGCTTGATCTGCGGTTCCTTGCGCAAGATAGATCTTTGCCTTGCCGCGCTTCAACTCCTCTGTAACCGAAGCCCGTAGGAAGCTGGACCAACGACGATAGGGATGCCCCATCCAAGTTTTCTCGATGCTCTCTGGGTCGGCCAATATCTTTCCCCATTCTGCAAACACAGCCTGCGCAGCTTGTTCGCGCTCAGATGCTGGTGCTCTTTCGCGGGCTAGTTGAGCAAGACTAAAAAGCTGGGTCACACCACCGCAACTCAGCGGCGCTACGTGTGTGACTTCGCGGACTTCAGCCGCCACTCTTGCCGCTACGACACCACCTTCGGAATGACCCAAGACCAAGACTCGCGAACTATCGATATCCGAACGCGAAAGTACGCTCTTCAATGCCGAAGCATTTGCGACAGCCCATCGCTCCAAGGTGTGCTCACGCAGGAATTCTGGCGTGCCTTCCATCGCCGAGCCTGGTCGACTGGGGTTGTCTAGAAATGCAACGCCGGGCTTCTCAGCGGCGAGAACTCGACATCGCCCTTTCGCAACCATCAGCGCAAGGCCTTGCAGTCCACTGCTGATTCCCTTTTCAGTCTTCATGAAGACGGATTGGCTACCAGATCCCGAAATGACAAGGATTACTGGAAGCTTTTGACCTGCGCTCTCTTTGGGAGCTTTCGACAGGTAGGCGGTAATCGATCGATTCAACGAATCCGTAAGCGTGATCCGCTCAAAGGGCACTCCTAAATCTTCCGCCGGACTAAAGCGATTGAGAGAAAGACAAACAAGGGCAAAAAGGCTAACAACAAGTGCAGTACGCATTTATCAATTTCTACTAAACAGAAGTGCGACGTTGATGCTACACGGTACGATTGACTGCCATTGTTGCCAGTGACGAAGATTTGTTGCTAAAAGTTAGCCCGCTCGTGGCATTTTCTTTTTTTGAAGATTGCATAAAAGCAGCTTCAGCGCATGGGCTTTCGCAAGTCAAACGCAAAAGCTAGTTTGCTTCTATGACATTTCGCCATCGCCTTGGGACACCATTCCAGGCTTCTAGATAGGTGGACTCAAGTGGAACGTTTACATAGTGATCTTGAGTTAAGAAAACAGGCATGTCGATCAGTACATCGCCAACGGAAAACGGCTGAAAGTAAGCCTTGGGGACATACGTGGAGTGGTAGGCTGACATACCAAGCGGCTTGGCCGCATCGCAACCGGGAATGTTCTTGTCTCCAAACTTACTTGACCAGAACTCAGCATGCAGACCTCGTGGGTCTCGCTTAGTTGGAGGATGAAGATCGATAACCAGCAAGTGACACCCTTTACCCATCGCATCTGCAAGCTTATCGAACAAGGCACTTAACGCACCTTGGCTTTGCTTGTTTCCCGGCGAAACAATTTCGATGAAGCCAACCACGCGATCTCCACTCGCATGGCGAATTGCAATCCTTGTCGCCTTCCTAGCATAAGGATCGAGTACACCTTCATGAGCATATTGAGTCTTTGGTGGGGCGGTTATCACCGCTACTGCGTTGGCGTTTTGCTCAAGACTTTCAAACGATTCCTCTTGCTCGACCTGACTTTCCAGCGTGATAACATCTGGTATTGGACCGCCAGCGACTTGCTCCGCCATCGCGTAATAGTCCTGCGGCAACACTCCGTTGTTCAATGAGTTTCTAATGGAAATGATCCAACTTTGATGAAAGTCATGGAAGATTCCAGCATCTGTCTTAGTCCAATCATGTACCGGCATAATGATCTCAAGAGGTTCGAAGAAGATCCCCAAACGATGCAAAACGGTGAGCAGCCTATCCCCACATTCTACTCGTCTGTGCGGCAATAGTATTCAATTGTCGATCAAATTCCGCTACTCTGAAAACACCATCTCTACACCAAGCCGCCTAGTGAGTTCGTTCTAGTACCAGCCTTGAAGAAGGCAAAATAATCTTCAATTAGGGACATCGCGCTGATCGCCGCCGTCGCGGTACCTCGTTCCGAGGCTCTGCCTTGGAACGCACCGTCTTCGAGGCTCCGCCTCACCAATCGGGCACGTATAATTGTCTGTTGTGGCGGTTGATTCTATGTGTCCAACAGAGCCCAATTCTTTTTCGCACGAAAAAATCTCGCACCGGGCCGATGAACCGCGAGCGCTAGCTAGCCGCAGTCAGCCTTTGCCCCGTTGATAACCCGCAGTGGATTTGAACCGCAGGCGCTAGCCGCAGTCCCATCATGAACCACAGGCGCTAGTTTTGATGTTGCGGTATTTCTCGGATTTCGGGCCGAAGGCCCAGCAATTTACCTAGCCCAACCCCTCGGGCTGGGTCTTTGAACTTGACCAAGTTTAAGGGCCAACGGCCCGCCGGTTTGCACGCAAACCGGCGGGCCGTTGGCCCTTTGTTTTTCTCGCGAATTAAGTACCCAGCCCTGCAGGCTGGGCGTATGTAAACGAACAGGGCTTCGCCCCTAAAACCAATTTTCACAACATCAAGACTTGCGTCTGCGGTTCAAGATGGATCGCCCGAATGTGCAATCGTCGCCCCATAATTCCAACCAACCCTCCAACAATGCATACTTGGCATGGTTACCAATAACAATTCCACGAAACTTGACTGTAGCCATCCCACTGCAATATTGAAGTTGTCCTTTATTTCTGATTTTCGGAACTTCATTTGTGGAAAGCTACGCGATGATTGCTCCTGTACATTCGACGGAAGGTAAAAAGAAACGGTAT
>CAUJKA010000121.1 GCA_963204965.1 Planctomycetota bacterium
AAGTTTGAGGCCGAGTTGAGTTCGAGTATGATCCTGAGCGATTAACTCGACTGGCCCATGTCGCCCTCACCGCTAATGGCTCGCACTACTCGCCACGCGACTCTCCCGCGAATTAGACAATCGCTGAAGAGAATGTCAGCGTGCGGGAGAGTTCAACACTCGTACCTCTACAAGTAATCACGCTGCGGAGTCGTTTGACAGAAACTGGATAACAGCCAAGAAAATTAAGGTCTCTCGCAAAGACGCGAAGACGCAAAGATAGAACGTCGGGTTACTTCTGAGTGAGCAACAAGAATTCGTATCTCTCGTTCCTATCTTTTAACCAAAAGCAATTCAGTTACTAAAGCCCCAAGAGCTATTGGCAAGAGAATGCGGGCAGGAGAATCGAACGACGAATTGGTTTTCCTTTGCGTCTTCGCGCCTTTGCGCGAGTCCTAATTTTGATCGCCTTGTTATTACGACCCTATTTTTTCAGCATTGCCCGGTACCATTCTTCTGCCCTCATTCTCTTGCCTACGATTCTTGAGCTTTAAGTTTGAGGCCGAGTTGAGTTCGAGTATGATCCTGAGCGATTGACTTCGAATGGATGGCCCATGTCGCCCTCACCGCTTATGGCTCGCACTACTCGCCACGCGACTCTACCGCGAAAGAATCAATCGCTAAAGGTAGAGTCAACGCGCGGGAGAGTTCAAGCACTCGTAAGAACGTGAAATGAACTGCCGTTTGAACGCTACCCAACAGAAAGGGAAAAGCAGCGGACGGCACATGGAATGTGCCTGCTACGAGGGCTCCCCTAACGAACTTGTCATCAGTCGATGTAGGCGAATTCGTTAACATTCAGGAGCACGCGACACAGCTCAGTCCAGGAGGCGCGCTCCAAAAGGTCCTTACATGCGGCTAGCTCTGATTCGGTGGGAGCCCGCTGTAACGCTCGATGAAAGGCAGCTTCAATTCTCTCTGACTGAGTTCGAGACGACTCAGCTCGTTGGGAATCGATCGAGCCATCACCTTCAAGCAGTTTGGCAAAGTTTCGCGCGGCTTCGACAGCTTCGGGGCTATTCAAAAGCGACAATGCCTGAGGAGCAACAATTGAGCTAGGGCGTCGCTGGCATGGCACCGAATTTTCTGGTAGATCCAACGTCTCCAAAATCGGGACTCGCGTGTTCCGCTTCTGCACTAAAAAAATCGATCGGCAATACTGATCGGCCTTGGGCGAAGGATACCAGCCTTTCGTCTTCGTTTCATTGTCGTCTAGGAATGCAGGATTCGCTTCGAGTACATCTTGAGGCAGATCGGGCCATTGCGGTGGGCCCGAATCTTTACTGGTGAGTAGACCAGACACGGCCAGCATCGAATCACGCAACTGCTCCGCAGTCAAACGTCTTGGCCTGCGACTGACGTGCGCGATCGATTCGGCAGGTTGTTCAAAAGTCGCGGCCTGTTGGTATGTCGCGCTCAGCATGATAGTGCGAATGAGCCGCTTGATCGACCACTGCTCTTCCATCAATTGACAGGCCAGCCAATCTAATAATTCAGGATCATCAGGCGGAGTGCCAGCCAATCCAAAATCACTCGGTGTACGAACAATTCCTTGTCCCATCAAATTCTGCCAAACGCGATTCACAATGACACGAGCCGTTAGCGGATTGCTTGGCGAAACAATCCAATCTGCAAGTGCTGTACGACGGCCAGAACTATTGGCTCGCGGCGTTGGTGCAGCCTTTAACGGATTGGGATTCAGCACTGAAATCACGCCAGGTGTTACTTCACCGCGAGGCGATTTGTAGTCGCCCTGATAGAGCACGAATGTTGCCGGTGGAGCCTCTTTCGCATCAACCATCAACATAGCGTAGCTGTGGGATAACTTTTCAGCTTGCTTCAGATCTATGTCAGTTTTTAGTTTATCCAACTGACTCCTTTCACCTTCGTTGGCGACCTTCGTCAATTGATCCGGCTTCAGTGATTTCGCGGAAGGCTTTTTCGACGCTTCAGCGTATTCATCTACAACTCTCTGCTTGATCGACTCAAGAATCGCATTTCTTGATTCCTCTAGTTTCGCGATCTGAGCTTCGATTTCCGAATTGTGACTTTCGATTTCAGTTTGTCGGGCCGCAAGATCGATGGGAAGGTCGTCCGCAAACTGCACTCCCGCAAAACAGGCGCGCAGTCGAAAGTGATCCGCTTGCGACAGAGGGTCAAACTTGTGATCGTGGCAACGGCAACAGGAGAAGGTTAACCCCAGCAATGTCCCGCTTGTGGTTTCGACCAAGTCCGTCATCAACTCATCGCGACTTCGATCTTGCTCATTGAATAGCTTGGCCGCGTTGTCATGCGGGCCCATCCTGAGAAATCCTGTTGCAATCAAGGCATCGCGCTGCACTGCGTCCGTGGGTGCACCTTCGAACATTTCGTCGCCAGCCAACTGCTCGCGGATAAATTGATCGTAAGGCTTGTCTTGATTGAACGAGCGAATGACGTAGTCGCGATACTGCCAAGCTTGGGGTCGGAATTCATCCCAGTCGAAACCATTGCTGTCGCTGTAGCGAGCGACGTCCAACCACATTCTCGCCCAGTGAACGCCGAATTGCTCGGATTCTAAGAGTCGATCGATCATTCGCTCGATGGATTGATCATCGTCGCTTGCAAAAAAATCTTTAGCGGTTTCGTAGGACGGTGGTAGGCCTGTAAGGTCAAAGTAGATGCGACGAAGCAAAGTCAGTCGATCGGCTTGCGGTGGAGGTACAACTCGGGCAGCTTCGAAGCGAGCTTGAGCGAAGTAATCGATGGCATTCTTGCAGTGGCTCGACTGTTCCACCTGCGGTAGATCGGGCTTCAACGGCATTCGGAGCGACCATAGGTCCAAGCGTTGACCACCGAAGATCCTGGTAATGGGATTTCGCGGATCAGACCAGGCGTCGCCGATCTCTTCTGTATCATTCGAACCCGCGGGCACCATTGCAGGGCTCGATGGTTCTTTCCACTTGGCCCCTGCCTTGATCCATCGTTCGATAACGGCTACTTCGCGATCGCTCATCGGATTCTTTGGAGGCATTTGCAGTTCATCATGCTTGCCCGCGATGGATTGGTATATCAGCGATAGATCGGGCTTCCCCGCGACGATCGAAGCACCACGGTCGCCTCCACGCACTATACCGTCATGAACATCCAGTCGTAGACCGCCTTCCGCCAGTTCCGCACCGTGGCAACTGGCACATTTGGCGATCATCAACTGAATTGCTTGTTCGGCAACTTGATCTGTCTCGTCAAGCATTTCATCCGCGAAAGCGGTGGCGCTTAAAAGAAGCAATGCAAATGCCAAATTAGCAGCGTAACTTAGAAAGTAACCTGTCCAACGTAGCAAGCAATTCAAAAACTCTGGTCGGAAACTCATGTTCGTTCACCAAAGACTTCGAATATTGGCTTGGCGGTACCCGCAACTCCCGTCAACCGTTCTTGGCGGCCGTTGACTTCGTAGTAGAGATCCTCGTGATGCAGTCCAAGAGCATGCAGCATAGTGGCGTGCAAGTCGCGGAATTGGATCGGGCGTTCGACGGCCTTAAGTCCAAATTCATCGGTCGCGCCGATACGTCCAGGTTCAACGCCAGCTCCGGCCATCCAGATTGTAAAGCCCGCCGAGTTGTGTTGACGGCCATTCTTGCCTTGCATGGTCGGCGTTCGACCAAACTCGCTCATCCACACGACCAACGTTTCGTCGAGCAGACCGCGTTGGCTGAGGTCCTCCAACAGGGCAGCGACAGGTTGATCTGTCCATCGAGCTCGTGGTGTATGATTCTTGACTAGGTTATCGTGAGCGTCCCAACCGTCTTTGTCGGGCATATCGTAAAGCTGGACTAGCCGGACGCCTCGTTCGACCAAACGCCGCGCGAGCAAACACTTCCGCCCGAAGCTTGCCGTTCGCGGATCGGAGTGATCCAATCCATATGCGGTTTGCATCGCATCCGTTTCCGACTCAAGGTCCCCAACCTCCAGCGCCGATGCCTGCATCCGATAAGCGAGTTCGTAACTTGCAATCCTTGCATCCAAGTCAGTAAAGCCGACACGTTGAGCGCGATGTTGAATGTTCAACTGCTGAATCAGATCCAACGAGTGGCGTTGGTTGGCGGCTAAATCTTCCGGTGGATTGAGATCGAGAACCGGACTGCCTTTGGATCGCAAGTGCGTCGGTTGAAAGGCTGCTGGAAGAAAGCCATTCGAATAGTTCGCCGCTCCACCCAATGGCCCAGCGTCAAAGAGGACAATGTAGCTGGGAAGGTCTTGGTTCTCGGATCCTAAGCCATATGTGATCCACGAACCTAGACTAGCCTTACCCGCCCGGACATCTCCAGTGTGAAGTTGATAGCTTGCAGGTGCGTGATTGTTGGAGTCGGCTTGAACGGAATGCAGGAAGCACAGCTTGTCGACATGATTTGCTGTATGCGGAAAAAGTTCACTGATCCACAAGCCCTGATCGCCATACCGACTGAACTTGAATGGACTAGCCATTAGTTCATCTTTGGTCCCGTGCAATACGTCCGCAAATTTTCCATTACCCAACGATTGTCGAATCGATGCGGGCAATGGCTGACCGTCCTGCTGTTGCAAGATGGGTTTGTAGTCAAAGGTATCCATCGAGGCCGGACCGCCGACCATGAAGAGCACGATGATCGACTTGGCTCTTGCGGCAAATTGAGGCGAACGAGGCGCGTGAGGTCGCAGTGGGTCCAACTGAATTCTTGAAGTCGATCGCCCTGACGAATCGTCCGCGACCAGCATCCCGCTCGCCAACGCTCCTAGACCGCCGCCCAGAGCACTAAGAAAATTTCGACGATTGTTGGGAATGCAGAACATAGTAACGCTTGACTCGGAAGATCAACTTTTCAAACGCTTAAATCCTAGTCCGACAGTATACACCAATCAGCGCATGGACCAATGCGGATCTAGCTTAGTTCCAACCGTCGGTGATTGACGATTACAGATTGGTAAGAAAATGGGTGGTAAGAAAATGTTGCTAGGATGGAAAAGCAATTCTGGTTGATTCCGCGGGATCCGGCATCTACAAAGCGTCGTCGCGGTCAATTAGAACTTCTGTTAGACTGAGGAATGCGGAAAGCGAGTTTCACTTAGATGGACGCCGTTTGCCCAGCAGAGATTCCGTTAGCCTTCGCTTGCTTGACGATTACCATAACAACACCATCAGTTTAGACTCAACATAGGTACACAGATGACTCGATCTTGGAAAAGACTTTTGTCAGTAGGATTACTTGGCACGTCTTTATTGGCAACCATTGGCAACTCTTTCGCATCGGCTCAGGATTGGCCGCAGTGGATGGGGCCAGGCAGAGACAATGTTTGGCCAGCAGAAGGAATCGTCGACAAGTTTCCGCAGGGTGGCCCGAAAGTGGTTTGGAAGATTCCTGTGACCAACGGGTATAGCGGTCCTGCGGTTGTAGGTAATCGCATTTATCTCACACAGTTCACCACCCAAGCCAAAATCGGTGTTGCGAATTTCGAACGCAATCCAATGGACGGAGTCGAGCAGGTTCGCTGTTTAGACGCGACCAATGGCAATGAGATTTGGAAGAAGGACTTTCCGACAACCTATGCAATTTCATATCCCAACGGCCCTCGAGCAACTCCACAAGTCGACGGCGACCGCGTCTACACCTTGGGTGCCGAAGGCCGATTGATCTGCTTCAAGCGCGAGACTGGCGATATTGTTTGGTCGCGTGAGTTGAAGAACGACTACAAGACAAACTCTCCGTTGTGGGGCTACTCGGCGCATCCGACCATCGATGGGAATCGTTTGATCTGTGTGGCTGGAGGCGACGGCAGTCAAACTGTCGCACTCGACAAGATGACCGGCAAAGAGCTATGGCGTTACGGAACTGCCAGCGAGCAAGGCTACTGCCCGGTGAAATTCTTTGAGCATGCGGGCAAGCGACAGATGTTGGTGATGAGCCCTGATTGGTTGGCTTCGATTGATCCCGAAACTGGGAAGGAGTATTGGAAGGAGGAGTACAAGGCTGATAACGGTTCGATCATCATGACACCTCAAGTCGTACAAAACAAATACGTCTTTGTAGGCGGATACAGTCAAAAGAACATTCTGCTTGAGCTCAACGCCGATAAGCCAGGAGTCAAACTGTTGCTGCGAGATAAACCGAAGCAATTGATCTCTCCAGTCAATGTGCAGCCGATGGTAGTTGACGACATTATCTATGGCGTAGATGCCGATGGAACTTTGATGGCAGTCGAGATACCTTCCGGCAAGCGGCTTTGGGAGACAGGTCAACCCATCGCTGACAGACCTGTGCGATCGGGGACAGCATTTTTGGTTCGTAACAAAGATCGCTACTTCGTCTTCACTGAGAACGGCGAGTTGGTAATCTGCAAGCTAGAGAAGAGTGGTTATCAAGAGATCGATCGGGCGAAGGTCATCGAGCCGATTGCTGGGGCGGTGAGTAAGCCAGTCGTTTGGAGTGCTCCAGCCTTCGCTGGAACTCGGATGTACGTGCGTAGCGATAAAGAGCTGGTCTGCATCGAGCTCAAGAAATAGACGGCGAGGTTTGAGTTCTGCAATGCCGTAATTTTGTCGATGAGCACTGCTGGCTAGCTTGTGATTGATGAGCTAAGTCGACATGCAAAGTGCTGACTAGCTCCAGTTACTCCAGCTATATCTACTGCGTTTGCGAGGGAAATAGCTTTTCTCGCTTACGCATGGACGGCGGTGGCTTGGGATTGGCTCGACGAACCAAAAGCGTTCCATTGAATCAGTTCCCTCACTGCCTCAGATGGCTGGGCTGGGGACTATCTGCCAGCACTTGTTTCTCGTATTCTTACTTGCTCTCCTCGCGACTGTCTTCTCGCATTTCCCTCCGATCAAGAACGCCTTGGGCTGCTTGGTTAACCATACTTTCGGGTCAACGCCATGATTTCACTTCGCTCGTCGCTCACGCTGACAGTTCTTTTAGTTTGTACTGCAACCCAAACTGTACTTGCCGCATCTCAAAAACAGGCTGAATCCAAGGATGCAACACTCTACCGCGATACGTGGGGAGTGCCACACGTGTACGCGGATTCAGAAGCCGCGGCCATGTATGCGCTGGGTTATGCTCAGGCTGAAGATCGTTTGGAGGATATCTACTTAGCTATTCGTACGGCCATAGGTCGCATGTCCGAAGTCAAAGGCAAGTCGATGTTACAACAAGACTACATCATGCGACTTGCTCATAACGACACACTGCATCAACCCTATCTTGAAAAGGCTCCCGAAGCACTTCGAGCGAACCTCAAGGCATTTGTGGCGGGTGTTCAAGCTTACATCGATCAACATCCCGGCGAAGCGGCAGACGTCGCGCTCAAGATTGAACCTTGGCATCCTCTGGCGGTCGGACGAGCGATGATACTGCGTTGGCCTATCGGAACGATCATGGACGATTTGAAAAACGGTGGTGAGCGAGTTCAACCAGCGATGGGATCGAATCAATGGGCCGTGTCTCCTTCCCGTACAGCGGACGGATCAGCAATGCTGATGTCCGATCCGCATTTGACTTGGGAAGGCCTGGCCGTCCTGTACGAAGCTCGTTTCCATGGAGGCGACTTACACATGAATGGCTATTACTTGATCGGTTCGCCGATGATGGGAATCGGGCACAATCGGCAAGTCGGCTGGGCGCTAACGACGGGCGGTCCGGATACTTCGGATGTTTACAAAATGAAGTTCCGCATGGGTCCTGCGCCGCAGTATCTTTATGACGACGAGTGGAAGGACGTGAAGATCGAAACATTCACGATTCCTGTCAAAGACTCACCCGCTGTAACTAAACCAGCCTTCTACACGCATCTGGGCCCAGCGATTAGTGAACCCGACATGAAGTCGTTGACTATCTTCGTGGGAGCTTCGCCGTACTTTGATCAGACAGGCTTGTACGAGCAGTTCTACAATATGGCCAAGGCTAAAGATATTCACGAGTTCAATGAACGATTGGCCGCTCATCAGTACAACGAACAGAACGTGATGTCTGCGGACATTCAAGGCAATATCTCCTACGTGCGCAACGGTGCGACCCCGATTCGCCCCGACGGCTTCGATTGGAGTCGACCGGTTGACGGCACCACCAGCAAAACAGCATGGAAGGGAATTCACCCTCAATCCGATTTGGTTCACATCATCAATCCTCCGCAAGGCTACATGCAAAATTGCAACATCAGCCCAGCGAACATGATGGTCGATTCGCCGATGACGCCCGATAAGTACAAGCCATATGTTTACAACGTGAGCTGGGATTCCAATAACCCGCGCGGACGACGTACCGTTGAATTACTTCACGCAGATAAGTCGCTGACCGTCGATGAAGCCAAGAGTGTCACGATGGACGTTTACGACCGAATGTGGCCAGTTTGGCGAAAAGAGCTTCAAGAGGTTCTACGGTTGCTGGTCGCCGATGCTGTAATCGACTCGCAAACAAAAGCTGCCATTGAAGCGATGTTGGCTTGGGATGGATACTACACTCCCGAAGCTACATCGACTGTGCTTTACAAGACATGGCGAACCAAGTGCGGCGATAAACTCGATCTGGCTCCACTAGCGAAGGACGAAGCGCTTTCCGCGGAGATACGCTCGCAGATGTTGCCGCTTCTTTCGCAGTCGATCAGCGAACTGAAGGAGCGTTACGGTCGTTGGGATGTGCCATGGGGACAAGTTCACGTGGTTGGACGTGGTGGCAAGTATTTCCCTGTTGGTGGAGCAGACTACAGTTCGGGCAACAAAGAAGCTAACTTCTCCGAGACGCTGATGGACGTCCGTTGTACCGACGATCCTAGTCAACCAGGTCGCTTCATTGCCAATAGCGGTTCCATGGCGATGATCTTAATGCATTTCAAGGATGGTAAAATTCAGTCTTACACCTGCACGCCTTGGGGACAGTCGGCTCACAGCGATTCGAAACATTTCGTGGACCAAGGCGAAAAGCTCTACTCGAAGCGACAGATGAAACCAACTTGGTGGGACAAAGCGGAGCTTGAAAGCCATGTTGAGTCCAAAAAAGTATTGCAGCTTCCAAACTAGTATTGCCCAGAGGATCAAAATGAGTGCAAAGAAAATTCTGTTCTTGGTTGGCGACTTCGTCGAAGATTACGAAGTCATGGTTCCTTTTCAAATGTTGCTCATGGTAGGGCATCATTGTCACGCTGTTTGCCCTGGCAAAAAATCGGGCGATACGATCGCAACGGCGATTCATGACTTCGAGGGACATCAAACCTATTCGGAAAAACCAGGCCATCGCTTCTTAATCAACGCCAATTTCGATTCAGTGAATGTTGCTGATTACGATGCATTGGTTATTCCAGGTGGGCGAGCTCCTGAGTACCTTCGCTTGAACGCGCGTGTCATCGAGATTGTCCAGCAGTTCAATTCGCAAGGCAAACCCATCGCGGCGATTTGCCATGGTCCTCAGATCTTGGTTGCTGCTGGCGTCTTGAAAGGCAAACATTGCAGTTGTTACCCTGCATGTAGTCCTGAAGTGGTTGTAAGCGGCGGCAGTTATGTTGAGGCTTCGAGCGGCTTTGACAATGCGCACACCGATGGCAATTTGGTCACTGCCCCAGCCTGGCCGGCTCACCCAGCCTGGATGCGTCAGTTCTTAAAGGTGCTTGGAAGCAAGATCGAACCCTAAGTCGAGTGCTTGTTGAGAACTCGCCGGAATCGCGTCAGCCTCCACTCCGGTTGTGCGGCATTTTTCCGCTATAATCTTGTGGAAAGAACTTCACTTAATTATTCATCATCGACCAATGTGTCATCCCAAAGGATTGTCCATGAGACTGTTTCTTCTATTCGCCCTAAGCACTCTGTTCATTCAAACGAGTCTTGAAGCTCAAGTCACCATCGATGCTTTCCCAAAACTTGATGCTAAGAGTGATTGGCCCTGGTGGCGTGGAGTGACTCGAGATGGTCATGCGGTTGGAACAGCTCCGAAACTATTGGATTTGAACAAGAACCTGAAGTGGGCTTCACCAATTCCTGGTCGCGGGCATGGTTCTCCAACGGTTGTTGGCGAGAGCATTATCATGATCACCGCCGATGAGGACAAGCAGATTCACTCAGTCGTTTCGCTCAATCGCCAATCAGGCAAAGAGCGCTGGCAATATCAGCTCAACCAAGGTGGATTTCCTGCCGAGAATCATCCGAAGAATACAGAAGCCTCACCGACAATCGCTTGCGATGGTGAGCGATTGTTCGCAACGGTCTTTCATCACAAGGCGATTTGGTTGACCTGCTTATCAATGGATGGCAAGAAGCTTTGGGACAAGAAGATTGCCAACTATGACCCGACTCGTTATCGCTATGGTTATGCCGCTTCGCCGGTCCTTTATGGCGACACTGTCATTGTAGTCTATGAATACGACGGACCTTCGGGCATGGTGGCACTGAAAACTACTGACGGAAGCGAAGCGTGGCGAACAGAACGTCCACCGACGATTACTTTCTCGTCGCCCGTTGTGGTCAACCAAAAAGGTAAAGACTATTTACTGATCAGCGGTAACGACTATGTACGAGCGTACGACCCCAAGACAGGTAAAGAGTATTGGTCGACTGCAGGCGTTTCCACAGCGACGTGCGGTACCATTGTTTGGGACTCAGGTTTGATCTTTGCCAGTGGCGGTTATCCTCAGTCAGAAACTTTGGCACTTGACGTTGTTACGGGTAAAGTCGCTTGGCGAAACAAGACTCGATCGTACGAGCAATCGATGGTCGCTGCTAACGGCAACCTGTACGCTTACACCGAAAACGGAGTCTTGATTTGCTGGGATGCAAAGACTGGTACAGAGAAGTGGATGCAGCGTTGGCCAGGCGCCAATAGTGCATCGGGCGTCTTAGTCGAGAATCGAATCTACTGGTCCAACGAAGCCGGCGAGCTATTGGTCTTCGAAGCCAACCCAGAGAAGTTCGTCGAGGTATCGCGTAGCAAAATTGGTGACGAGTCCTTTGCCAGCCCAGCGATCTGCGCCGGACAAGTTTACCTGCGAGTCGCTCGCAACGAGGGCGGCAAACGACAAGAGTATATACTCCGTTTCGAGTAGGTTTTCGTAGGGCGTGTGCAGAGGCTTTTAACCACTGTTCTTCGCACCTATCAAAGTCAATCATCGAAGTCGTTATGTCCCCGTCACGATCGTCTAGCCTCGGAACACGCCATTGGACGTCGGGTGGTCACCCCAATCGTAAGTGGCTTGTTACGAAGCCGTGAGGACGATCGTTTTTTGTCGCGCAACGATCGTTGATGCGTTCTTGTTTACTTCGAACAACCAACCGGCCGCGTGGAACACACCATCTTTGGAAGGACCGCTCTACATCCAATGGCGTGTTACGAGGCTGGTCAATCGTGAATCAGACTCAACAACTTCGAAGATCGACACTACTGGAGCCAAGTAAAATGGTTCCAAGCCTCTGCACACGCCCTACAATGCGCGGGGTTTTTAGGCCTCTGCACACGCCCTACAAGGATTTTTGTGCTATAATCGACAACCCCACCCACCATCCCACCTCGAAGAAGAACTCTACCACCTCAGCTCCAGCACGCGAGTGACTGTGACCTGCTCGACCAGAGTTTTTCAAAATCCAAGAAGAACCATGAAGCGTAATCTGATTGGAAAATTCGCGCCGGTGCATTGCCTCTTTGCCTTCTGGGCATTCCTAACAACTGCAACAACACTTGCGGCTGAAGATCTGCAATTCGAGACGGAGATACGGCCAATCCTTCGCGAATACTGTTTGGATTGTCACGGAGCGACGGACAAGCCCGAAGGCTCGCTCGATCTGCGACTCGTTCGAATGATGATTGCTGGCGGAGATTCGGGGCCAGCTCTTGTGGCTGGAAAGGCCGAAGAAAGTCTGCTCTATCAGCGAGTTGCTTCTGGAGATATGCCGCCTGGTGAGTCGCGTGTTGCTCCCGAAAAAGTCGAACTGCTGAAGCGATGGATAGAATCCGGCGCCAAGACAAAGCGACCTGAACCCGAGTCACTAGGCTCGGGTATTCCAATCACGGAAGAAGAACGAGCGTATTGGGCCTACCAGCCAATTCGATCTCCGCAAATCAACGCCGATCCAAGCAACGAACGAATCCGAACGGCACTAGATGCAATCATGATTCAAGCGATGCCCGCGGGGCTCACCTATTCACCTGACGCTGATCGATCGACTCAGATTCAACGACTGTTCATCGACTTGGTTGGACTTCCGCCAAACTCTGAACAACTGCACCGTTGGCTCAACGAATCAGCCTCAGATTGGTATGAACAATTGGTTGACGAGCTAATGGCCAAGCCGCAGTACGGCGAGCGTTGGGCGCGACATTGGTTGGATGCCGCGGGATACGCTGATAGCGATGGCTTCACGTTGGCTGATGCCGATCGAACGTGGGCGTGGCGATATCGCGATTATGTCATTCGATCTTTGAACAATGACAAACCCTTTGATCAATTCATCACCGAACAATTGGCAGGCGACGAAATGGCCGGACCTGCCGCGGGTGATTGGACCGAACGACAGATTGAGCTACTGACCGCGACAGGATTTCTCCGCATGGCCGCTGATGGAACGGGAAGCGGCGACAATAGCCCCGATGCTCGCAACAAGACCATCGCTGACACCATGCAAATCGTGGGAAGCACACTCTTGGCATCCAGCATGAACTGCGCGCAGTGCCATGATCATCGTTATGATCCGCTTTCGCACCAAGATTACTTTGCACTGCGAGCCGTCTTTGATCCCGCAATGGATTGGCAAGCTTGGAAGACGCCTGGTGAACGACTCATATCGCTTTGGACTGCTGCGGAGCGACAATTGTCCGCTGAGCTTGAGGTTCAAGCCAACCAGATTGCCGCAGAACGCAATGAGAAGCAAACTGCGTACATGAAGCAAGCTCTCGAAAAGGAGCTAACCAAATACGAGCCACCGCTTCGCGATGAACTACAGGCCGCCTACGAAACGGCCGCAGACAAACGCTCTCCAGAACAGAAAGCGTTGCTCGACAAGTATCCCAGCGTCAACATTTCGCCGGGAGTTCTCTACCAGTACTTACCGGATGCCGCCGAAGACTTGAAGAAGTTCGACCAGCGCATCGCCGAAGTTCGCGCGAAGAAGCCCGCCGAGTCGTATGTGCAAGCGCTGGTCGAGCCCGCGGGACACGCTCCGTCGACGAAGTTGTTTTATCGCGGCGATCACAATCAACCCAAGCAAGAGGTCGCACCTGCAAGCCTGTCGGTATTATCGTCGACAGGAACGGGTCAAGCGTTCCCTTCGGACAACCCCGAGCTACCGACGACTGGCCGCCGACTAGCTTTTGCCAAATGGCTGACCAGTTCCGAAAGTCCTAACCCTTTGTTCGCCCGCGCGATCGTCAATCGAATTTGGTTGCATCACTTTGGTCGCGCGATCGTGACAACGCCGGGCGACTTTGGCAAGCTGGGCAGTCAACCGACACATCCTCAAGCGCTCGATTGGCTGGCGGACTATTGGATCAAGAGCGGCTGGAGCCTCAAGCAGCTTCACCGAATCATCGTCACCTCAACTGTCTATCGACAAAGCTCCGTGCGTAATGTGGCTGCTGAAGCGATCGATCCTGCCAACAACTTCTATTGGCACAAACCTTTACAGCGTGTTGATGCAGAGGTCCTTCGCGATTCGATGTTGGCGCTTTCTGGCGACTTAGATCCGCAGCTATTTGGTCCGCCGATTCCCGTTGAAGAGGACGATACCGGACAGGTTCGCATCTCCAGCAGTCAACCTCGACGTAGCATCTATGCGAAGTGGAGACGTACGCAACCAGTTGCCATGTTGCAGTCGTTTGATGCACCCGTGATGCAAGTCAACTGCGATGTTCGTACGACTTCCACGGTAGCCACGCAATCGTTGTTGATGATGAACAACGATGTAGTTCTTGATCAAGCCACGAAGATTGCCAAACGTGTGAAGTCCGCGAGCATAACTCAACCATCTGGACTCAACACAAACGTGCAGATGCCAAAGCCTCCACAACCGCTTTGGCAATATGGAACCGCCGTCCTTAACGAGCAATCGCAGCAAGTCGAATCATTCGCACCGCTTCAACATTTCACCGGCGGTCAATGGCAAGGTAGTACCACGCTACCAGATCCAACGATTGGTTGGGTCT
>CAUJKA010000122.1 GCA_963204965.1 Planctomycetota bacterium
CCTCGGACCAAGTTGCGTTATAACGCATCGAGCTTTCTGCACCGCGGAAGCCAACTACATTTTCGCTCCAGTCGAGCTTCTTGCTGATCAGCCGTCCAGTATCCAAGTCAAACTTAATCGCGCCCTTGCTGAGCTGCTGAATGAGCTGTGCTTCGATCGATGGATCGGAGACTGGTGTGAGCGGTTGCGACTCCATGCGAATCGTAGCGATGCCGTTGGAGACCTTTTCTAGCTTATACAGTTCGCGGACCTTGATCACTTTGTACGATCCGTCATCTAGGCGCACTCGCAAATCTCGGGGTACTTGCCATTCCGCGCCCACGGCTACAGGTTCGGGAGGTAGTGGCACAGCCAAGTCACCAATTCCCATCAGCGGGCTCTTCAGTTCATTGTCGCGTTTGACCACTTCGCCAAAACGATTGATCGTAATCGTGGCCAGCGGCTTTTGTACAGTTTCCGCTACGCGTTGAAATACTTTCGGAGCTTCTTTGTCGGACTTGCTGTTGTATTTGATCTCTTCGCCTTCTCCAATGCTCTGCTGCATGTCCACGGAATCGATTGAATAGACGAAGGTGATGTTGCCATCTTTCTCGGTAGATTTGACTTCCCAGACTTTGATGCTGGTTGTCTGTGAGCGACTTTCCTCTGAAGTGCCCGAGATATTAGTCTCCGTCTCAGCTTCGTGATACACCTTCGACACAATCTGCTCACTAGGCTTGAGCTTGTACTCGAGCTTGAACTTTTCCTGAGCGATCGAACTGCCTGTAAAAACGAGGACGACAATAGCCAATCCGGAGAACAATCTTGCCAACATCGTGGTCTTCCTTGAGTCTTGAAAACGAACTGCCAGTATCGTTATCAGATTACGAGAATTGTTACAAGATCGATCAATAGCCAGCAAAAGGCAAGTAGTCCGGGTAGGTCAAACTCCTGCCGGGTTTGACCAAGTTTGACAGTGCTTCAGGCTAGACTATCATGCCCCCTGACTCTCGATAGCAACTCTCAGCGAACTCCGCGCCTCTGCGTTTTGCGCTCTTTAGTCTTGACTTAGGCTAGGAAAGAAGTGTCTCACGCGAAGGCGCGAAGCTCGCGAAGGAAGAGTGAAGTTCTTTCTAAGAGAGGCAAGAACTTCTTACCGCCAAAATAGAACGAAAACTGAGTACTCGAGAGCTACTTGCAGAAGGAATGAAGGCTGGAGAATCGCACAAGGAAAGAAACGCCACGGAGTGGCGTGGCACACTTTTCCGGTAGAGAAGAACCTACCAGACCCCTCAAAAAGCTGCAAAATCCAACAATTCCTGAAAAATGTTGACCTAATGTGGAATAACTACCGCTGGACGGCGACTCACTATGTCGGTCAAGTTGAGTCGAAAAAAGAGGAAGCCCTGGTGAGTCGAATCACGGAAAGCCAATTACGAGCGATTGTCGAGCGCTATGGACGCGGCTTGACTCTGTTCGCTCGTCAATGGTGCGGCAATCCGGATGACGCCCTACAAGAAGCTCTTATCGATTTGGTCAAGCTACCCAATACGCCCGAGAGTATTCCGGCCTGGCTTTTTCAAGTTGTTCGCAACAAGGCGTTGACTCAATCGCGATCTGAACGGCGTCGAGCGAACCACCAGAGTTCGGCGGCTGAACAGAAGCAAGCTTGGTTCGAAGCCGATCCGTCGGTGAGCCTTGACGGCGAAATGGTCGCGGGCCTGCTAACGGGCTTGCCCGAGTTAGAACGGCAGATTGTAACGTCGCGCATTTGGGGTGAGCTCTCATTTGCCGAAATCGCTGAGCTGGTGGATCGTCCAGTCACCACCGTTTTTCGCACCTATCGATCAACGATTATTAGCTTGCGAGAACAACTGGGGATCGCTGATTTGCAACCAGAGTCAAGAACAGATGTGAGAATTGAACTTCGAGGTGAATCATGAACGAGCAACCGCTAGACGATGATGCAGAATTGCTTCGATCACTGAAGCCAACGCAGCCAGAGATCAACTGGCAGACGGTCCTGTCGCACTTGCCAGAGTCTTCCAACAGTCAGAAAGTCGCCTTGGATCATGCGATTGAACAATCAACAACTCAAAGCGTTGAAACACCTGTTGCTCTACCTGATCTCAATCGGTCACAGCCGCGCATCAAGCGACTCGTCAGTTCGTGGTGGTCGGGAGCCTTAGCGGGTTCTCTGATTACCTTTGCACTACTTCGATTCGCGGGGACACCGTACGCAGGAACTCAGTCGGTTCCTAACGAGCCGCAAGACATCACAGTGGCTCAGTCTGGTCAGTCGACATTGACTAAGTCGCAACAATCGACAGAAGACACAGACCGTTCCAATAGCAATGAACCACAAAATCGAACTCGCCCGCAACGTGATGCGGAAGGGTGGGATCTGATCGTTGACTCTGGCGTTTGGACATCTCGGCTTAAACGACATGGCTTGGGCGAGAAGCTGGTCAGCAAATCCGCATCGGGACCAACTGAATCCACGCAGACTTACGAGTCAACGTTGAATTCGAGCTACGGCCTTCCCAAGTCTCAAGCAGAACTCCGCCGCGAGCTGCTTGACTTCAATTGACTTTAACTACCTAAACAGTTCTGTGTGCAGAGCTGCGATTCACTCTTCTCGTAACTTCGCTCTAAGTAAAAGAGTTCCATTATGAAACGCATGTTGTTTCTTACCTTGACGACGGTCTGCGCGTGGGTCGCGATTCCAGGCCTAATCAATTGTGCTCAGGAAACCAAACCTGCTGACGAAGCGACTAAGATCTATACCGAAACGTTCGACTTAACGCTTTATCCCAAAGCCGAACCAGTTCCGGCGCTCAAGTACAAGTTTTTACCTGATACGTTCGAGCGAAACAGTGGAAATGCCGCTTCGCTCTATCTGAAGGCTATGGGATTCCTTGAGCAAACTACCGCTAGGAAAAAATTGTTCGAGATAGAAGCAGCAGCAGAAGCTAAAGCTCAGGCCGAAAAAGTAGGCACCGCGGATGTGCCTCCACTCTCTTACATAGATACACCTCCATCGAAGTACCCTATTGAGCAGGTGAAGGAGTACCTACAGCACACCGCCTTTCAGTCGCCTTTGCTTGAGCAGGCTTGGCTAAGAGATCGCTTCGAAATGGATCGACAGGTCAAGGACACGAAAAATCCATTCGCGATCCTTATTCCGGAAGTGCAAGGAATTCGTGACCTTGCCCGAAAACAGTCTATCCGTTGCAAGTTGGCAATTGCCGAGAATCGCATTGATGATGCCATCAAGATTGTTGGACAGCAGTACGCCATGGCACGGCACGTTGGTCAAGATGATTTCTTGGTAAGTGCGTTAGTGGGATGCGCAATTCAAGGTATCGCCACCGAAGATCTGTACTATCTGGTTCAACATCCCGACTGCCCTAATCTGTTTTGGGCGGCTTCACGTCTCCCCAAACCGTTGATTGAGTGGGAGCACTGCCTAGCGTCTGAGTCTCACTTTATCGAGCTTCAGTTCGCCAAGTTACGACAGGTAAATACACAACTCAGGCCGAACGCCTATTGGCAAGAGTTTATCACTGAGTTTACTGATGAAATGAAGGCTAATAGCGTCTTCTATTGGAGTGGTGTCGATGCTGGCGACGAGTCGAAATTGCCAAGCGATCCGCGAGCAGAAATTGAATCTCACATCGCATCCAACTATGCCGCTGCGAAAGAGTTCTTGATACAACAATCGATCGTTAGTCCAGACAAAATCGATGCTTACCCTAAAGCCCAAGTTTTCTTTTTGGCGATGAAGCATCACTTTGAGCAATCTCGCGACGAACTCTTTAAATGGTATGACGTAGCTCTTCATCAAGGCAGTCAGCAGATTGAAGCGATTGAAAAAAAGAATTCTGACCGCTCACGACCTGAGTTCACTCGGCTGAGCGAATTTCTCTTCGCTGGGCATGCAGTGCGATACGCTCAGGCTCGATCAATCCAGCGCATGCTGTTGATTCAAGCGGTGGAAGGGATTCGCTTGTATGGTGCAGTTCATGATGGAAAGCTGCCTGAGTCGCTGGCCGACTTGCCTTATCCATTGCCAGCCGATCCAGCCAGCGGACAACCCTTGATCTACGTCAAGAAAGGTGACACTGCCACAATTACTACAGCTCCAGCCGGCAAAGTTCGCGCGGAACTTAACATTCGCTTTGCCGAACCTAAGAAGTAAAATGATCTGCTGAACAAAGCAGAATGAAAGGAAACGGCGGAGCCGTGAAGACAGTGCGTTCCCAGGCAGAGCCTGGGAACGAGCGCTTGGTAGGTTCTTATCTGCCGGAAAGAACCAGCGTGGACAATCCAACACCTACATGTCAAAGCTCACGAAAGAACTTGCCGAAGGAATGGGGATGGTTGTGAAAGTCTGAAATTGCTGCAGAGTCAAACGTGGTCAAACCCGGCAGGAATTTGACCTACCCGTTTGACCTACCCGGAAAAGGGTTCTCGGCAGTTGGGAACATAAGCCTACAATGTGTGCAACTATCGCACGTCAAATTGTCGATAGAACTAAGCACCTCACTGTATGCATCTGAGAATCTGAGACTGTTAATGGCAAGCAAGTTCAAAATTTTGGTCACGGACTTTATCACAGAACCGCTGGATATCGAACGTGAAGTATTGGGCAACCTAGCAACGATTGAAGCCCTGAACGCTCTGTCCACCGAAGATCTAGCGGCCAAACTGTCCGATGCAGATGCGTTGATCGTCTACCACTTCGCCAAAGTAACGCGTGAGATGATCGCTGGTATGCCCAGTCTGAAACTGATCGCGCGCGGTGGAGCGGGCTTTGACAATGTGGATTGGCGAGCTGCCCGAGAGCTAGGTATCGATGTCACGAATGTCCCGGACTACGGTACCGAAGACGTCGCGGACACAGCCATTGCTCTGACGCTAAGCATCGCTCGCGGCACGCATCGCTTAAGCCACTTATGTCAGATTGGCACGGAACACTGGACCTATGAGAAGGTAGTCCCTCTGCACCGAATTCGTGGGCAAGTGTTCGGATTGATTGGTTGTGGCAACATTGGATCGGCTGCCGCGCTGCGAGCGAAGGCGATGGGCTTCGATGTCGTCTTCTTCGATCCGCATCTTGCCGACGGGAAGGATAAAGCTCTGGGGATTCGTCGCGCGGAAACGTTCGAGGAACTTTGTCGGCAGAGCAATGTTCTGAGCTGTCACTGTGAATTGAATGATGCGACTCGGCACTTAGTCAACCGGCAAGCTATCGACTGGCTACCTGACGCCAGCATCTTGGTCAACACAGCTCGGGGCGGCGTGGTCGATCCGGCAGCGGTTCTCGATGGGCTGGAAAGTGGCAAGCTGATGGGAGCCGGTCTGGATGTGCTGGAAAAGGAACCACCCCAAGATGACGATCCACTGATTCAGGCTTGGCGCAATCCGAATCATCCCGCCTTTGATCGCCTGATAATCACGCCGCATGCCGCCTTCTACAGCCAGCAAGGCCTGGAAGACATGCGCCGCAAGAGCTCGCAGAACATTCGACGTATGTTGACTGGTCAGCCTGTACGAAACGTTATTAATTGAGCTTAAGCCGCCCGCTGACTGGAAGCCGAACTTGCGGTGAACTAAACTCGTGACTTGCTCGTTTTGCCTGGCAAGTCGCCATCGTTTTGAGTCTTCATCGAGGTAGTCATCGAATGAGTCGTTACCTTACAGCGATAGTTCTTCTGTTCACGGTCGGAGTTTCTGCTAAGGCTGATCAACCCGTTCGCATCGTTGAAAATCCATCGCTCTCTCCGGATGGATCAACCGTGCTGTTTGACTATCGCGGTGACATTTGGCAGTGTTCCAGTCAAGGTGGACGAGCTCAACGAATCACAACGCATCCTGCCGACGATTCGCATGCCAAATTTAGTCCCGATGGCAAGAGTATTGCCTTCGTCAGTGATCGAACGGGCAGTCGACAGATCTTTCTAATGGCTGTTGGTGGTGCCGAAGCCAAGCAAGTAACGATCAACACCGAAGGTCACACGCTGCTGGATTGGTTCCCCGACGGAAGGCACGTGCTGGTACAGGCCAATCGGGACCACGATTGGAAGTACGCTCAACGACTTTTCAAAGTCGACATTCAACAAGAAACTCCCGAGCAGATACTATTCAACGATTCAGCCGCGGATGCCAAATGCAGTCCCGACGGTAAGCAATTGTTGTACTCAACCAGCGGCGAACGTTGGTGGCGTAAAGGCTACTACGGCTCGCGAGCCACGCAAATTTGGAAATATGACATCGACAAAAGCGAGTTCACTGAACTCCTCAAAAAGGACACCGACAGTCTTTGCCCCGTATGGAAACCCGATCGCTCTGGCTTCTACTACTGCGGATCTCAAGGAGCTGCAAATGGTGCAAGGAACCTGTGGGAGTATTCGTTCGAAAAAGGCGAGTCGACTCAGTTGACGCATTTTGACGACGATTTGGTGCATCAACCAGCACTTTCATCCGATGGCAAAACAATCGTCTTCTCGCATCTGTTTGACCTCTACCGAATGGATCTTGGCGATAAAGCGAATACTAAACCCGTTCGAATTGAAATCACCGCTGCCACCGAGGATGTCGATAGCGATGTCTTTCGTCGCAGGCTATCCGAAGCCACCGATGCAGCCGTCACCGAAGATGGGTTAGAAATCGCCTTTATCTCTGGCGGTGATTTGTGGGTTATGGAAACAGTCTTGCGAGAACCAGTACGAGTCACATCGACGGCGCAATTCGAATCAGATCCCATCTTTATTGATGAAGGTAAGGCATTGCTTTGCGTCAGTTGGAAAGATGGCCAGGCCGATCTGGTGAAAGTTACTCGAGCCGATGAAACCAAGTACTGGTGGCAGAATTCCGAGTTTCACTTCCAATGGTTGACAGGCGACATGAGCGTCGAAAGCAATTTGAAACTCAGCCCTGACGGTAAGAAGGTGGCCTACGTTCGCGACCCCGGCGACTTGTGGATCTACGATCTGACCAACGGCAGTAATGATCGATTGGTAGATGGATTCGCCATCAACGGCTTTGACTTTTCACCCGATTGCAAGTGGCTGGCTTACTCCGCGGCCGATAACGATTTCAATTCGGACATCTGGATTGCCAAACTGGATAAGTCACAACCTCCCGTTAATGTGACTCGACATCCATGCAACGAAAATGATCCAATGTGGTCCTCCGATGGCACGATGCTGGCGTTCACCGGTCGTCGCAACGACCTCGAAGAGATCGACATTTACTACGTGTACCTGACAGAGTCTGAAGAGGACACCGGATCGCGAGATCGCAAGCTGAAGAAAACTCTTGAGGCCTTCAAAAAGTCCCGCGAGCAAGCTGCAAAGAAGCCCGGTGAGAAAAGCGATAAACCCGACGGCAAAGAAGCTGCATCCAAAGAAGGTGATGCTAAGTTAGACACCAAGCCTGAACCGAAGGCGGACGGCAAAGGCGATGAAAAGTCGGACGATAAGTCCAAGGGAGATAAGCCCAAAGGCGACGACAAAAAGAAGGAGCCACCTGAAGTTAAGATCGACTTCGAGCTCATTCATCGACGAATTCGCCAGTTGAACATCTCCAACTCGACCGAGAACATTCTGGGCTGGCAACCCGGAGGCAAGAAGCTGATCTTCTCGGCTACCGTTGACGGAGCTCGCGGCACATTTTCCGTTGAGTTCCCCGAAGAGCTTAAGCCTAAGAAGATTGCCGCTGAAGGTGGTTCGATCAAAGGCTGGCTCAAGTCGCCTGATCGAATGGTCTGGCTTAGCCGTGGTGTGCCTGCCAGCCAACCGATCTCGGGTGGAAGCGGCGAAGAGTACTCATTCTCAGCCCTTCAACCTGTCAGCCTTTCCCAACGCAATGCGGCAGCCTTTGAAGGCGCTTGGCGAACGATGCGCGATCGTTGGTATGACGATCGACTTGGGAATAAGAACTGGGACGCCATTAAACGTAAGTACATCGACGCTGCGACTCAACCCGACACCGACACGCTGACCACGGTCATTCAACTGATGCTTGGCGAATTGAACGGATCCCACTTGGGATTCACTCCTAGTATTCGGCTAGGTCGAAAGGTCGACGCGGGCGACGAGTGGCGGCCAGTAACGGGGCACTTGGGCGCGCGCATGGACTCGACCTTCAAAGGTCCTGGTTGGAAGATCAAGGACGTGATCGAAGGCACTCCCGCCGCCGATGCTGATAGTCGTTTGATCGCAGGCGAAATCATTCTTAGTGTCGATGGAAAGCCAGTTGACCCAAATATCGATCCTGCTTCGGTGCTAACCGGGCCGCTCGATCGCGACATACGACTGCGAGTCAAACCTGTAGGCGATCAAGCTGCCGAGCGTGATGTGGTGATTCGTCCGACCACTTATGCGCGCCTTCGCAATCTGCTTTATCAGAAGTGGCAAGATGACAATCGCCGTATTGTTAAAGAACGAGCCAAAGAAGACAACATTGGCTACCTGCACATTGAAGGGATGAGCTGGGGAAGCTTTTTAGATTTTCAGCGCGAACTCTTCGAAGTTGGCTTCGGTAAAGACGGTTTGATTATCGATGTACGCGACAATGGTGGTGGCTCTACCGCGGATCACTTGCTGACCGCGCTAACGCAACCAAGACACGCGATTACCGTTCCGCGCGGAGGCGGACCAGGATATCCGAACGATCGATTGGTCTATGCATCCTGGCACAAGCCCATCGTGGTTCTTTGCAATCAGAACAGTTACAGCAACGCCGAGATCTTTAGTCACGCGATTAAGACGCTTGGTCGTGGCAAGGTGATCGGTGTTCCTACGGCTGGTGGTGTTGTAAGTACCGGAGCGACAACGATTATGGACGTTGGTGTCTTGCGATTGCCATTCCGAGGCTGGTACCTCAAAGACAATGGTGAAGACATGGAGCTCAACGGTGCCGTGCCCGACATCGTCGTTTGGCCCAAGCCGACGGAGATCCAAAGCGGCAAAGATCGTCAGCTCAATCGCGCCATCAAAGCTCTTGAGCAAGCAATCAAGCAGTGGAAAGCCGATGGCGAACCCGAGCTTATCAAAGCGACGGAACGAAAGCCTAAGAGCTAGGTTTTGTTTAACCCGCAGCCGTAGGCTAGGTTCCGTGGTGGTATCCTCGCCTACGGCAGCGGGTTAAACGATTTAGCCGACAGTTATTTAACAGGTGGGTTTCGTTCCTCAACGCCACCCTACGAGTTTCATGGGAGTGCATCTTGAGGATCGGCGACGATCACTTCCTTGGGCCGCTCCATCATCACCAGCATGGTCGAAGCAAGAATCAGTCCCATGCCAGCGAGCGTTGCCATGTTGGGGCTGCGCTGTTCGACGATCCATTTGATTAGCGCTGCCACCGCAACTTGCGAAAGTCCAACAATGCTCACGTTTGCTGGTGGACCCGAAGCGAAGGCCTTCGTCAAGCAAAGCTGACCCACTGTGGCTGCGACTCCCACGCAAAGCAACAGGAGAATGTTGTTGGACGAGGCTGGCTGATACTCGTGCTGCATCGGTAGTAAGAGCCAGACTACGAAACTACAACTTGTCGCAACCGCCGAGAAGTGAGTCACAATCGCCCGTGCGTCCAAGTCTTTCAGGCGATGCAGGTTGATCAACGCGACTCCGCTGAGCATGCTTGCAAGGATGGCCGCCGGAATTGCGGTTTGAGGCTGCGAAAACGCGGATGGTTCGTGCTTCAATTGAATACTGCTGGCGTAGACTAACCACATCCCAACACAGCTAACCGTCAATGCGCACCACGATCGTTTGGAGGGAAGCACACCTAGTATTGGCCATGAAAGAACAGCTACCCAAATCGGATAGCTGTTGGTAATCGCCAGCACGATCTCGACGTCGTAATGCGTCATGGCGTAGAAGCCAAAGATCATGCTAATCCATCCGGAAATCGATCGAAACCAAAGCGTCGTCGGCTTCCAAAACACCAGCTTTGCGCGAGCCACAAGTGCCAAGCTGAGCGCGAGTATTGTCGCGACGCCCGAACGAGCGATGGTGATCATCGGAAACGAGAACTGTTCTTTCACCGATTCGGCCAGCAGCGCCATGATCGCGAAGAAGATCGACCCGATCAGCATCCAAAGGTAGGCCACAGTTTTTCCGAATGGGTTAACGCGAGCTTCGTAAGCGGCGCATGAGTTAGGTGACGCGAGTTAAAGATACATGCCAACAAAGCCACCAGAATCTTCACTGGCCTTTTGAAGTGCTTCTAATCGCTCAAGCGTCTTAGTCAAGTCGCCGGCGTTGATGTAGCGATCAAACTCGACCAACACTGCTCGCTGAACGGACTCGGACAACCAGTTGACGATAGACTGATTTACCCAACCACAAGTCTCGCGGGCTAAATCAACGAGCAATTCGCAACTGTGCGACTTCATGTCCTTGCCATCGGTAAGCAGCACGCCTTCGAAGTTGAACTGGAACATGCCAATGGCTGGGTCATTCGTTAAGTGAAAGATGCAAGAAGCGTTGTGGAGATAGTAACTGTTGTGTGTGCCATGGTGCTCGATCGCAGCTTGGATCCGTCCAAGCTTCTCAGCCAATTTTGGCGAAGCGTCGTCTGGAATCACCACTTTGCCAACGGAGCGCAGCGGCAAGCAATCAAACTTGACTTCAACCCATCGACCAAGTCGATCATTGCTCATCGCGGCTTCCTTTGAATGACAAACATTACACAACTACAAAAAGTGGAGTTCACTTCGACTACTGCGGTATCGATTCGCGGCTAAGCAAATCATCCAGCGTCTCACGCTCACGAATGATCTTCGGAGTTCCGTTTTCAATCAGAATTTCTGGAGCACGGAAGCGACTGTTATAGTTGCTCGACATGGCGAATCCATACGCTCCAGCCACTTCAAGGATCAACAGGTCGCCGCGCTGAGCCATCGGTAGACTGCGGCGACTGACGAAGCCACCCTCTTCTTGCGTGAAGATGTCACCCGACTCGCACAAAGGACCGGCAACAACTGCTTCGACTTCTCTGTCCGAAACATTGTTGTCGCGATGGCAAATCGAAATTGGATGGTACGCACCGTAAAGGATTGGGCGAGCTAAATCGCAGAAGCCCGCGTCCAACATGTAGAACAGATTTTCGCCCATAGTTTTGACGGCACAAATCTCAGCGACCAAAAAACCGCTTTCGGCGACCAAGTATCGGCCTGGCTCAATCTCCAAGTGGATATCGTGACCGAAAGCATCTTGCAGTCGCTGACGAGTTGCATCCCACAAGGCGTAATACTGCTCCAGATCGACGTAGGTTTGAGTCGATCGATAGGGAACAGGCAAGCCACCACCACTGCTGATCGTGGTGACAGTGCGGCCGACCTTCAAACACGCTTGCTCCATCGCGCCGCAAACTTGCGAAAGGTGCTCAAGGTCAGTACCACTGCCAATGTGCATATGCATGCCGGTGACAACTAACGAATTGCGGTCGGCTCTTAGAAGGCAATCGTCGATCTGCTCGTGCCAAATGCCGTGCTTGGATTGCGGTCCTCCGGTGTTGGTCTTCTGACTGTGGCCGTGACCAAATCCAGGATTAATTCGCAAAGTAATGTTGCGTCCTGGAGCAACTCGCCCCAATTGGTCAATCATTTCCGGCGAACCCACGTTGACCGAGATGTCATGCTTGACGACCAGATCCAAAGCATCGCGATCAAAGACATCAGCGGTGTAGACGATTTGCGAAGGTTGGTATCCAGCTCGTAGCGCGCGACCAATTTCGCCTGCACTTACAGCATCGACCAAGACTCCTGCGCGGCGCAATCGATCTAGGATTGCAATGTTGCTACAGGCCTTTTGAGCATACCGAATCGTGTCGAAAGCTCTTAGATCGTTGACTCGTTCGAGAATCGTATTTAGGTCGTAAACATAGGATGGCGTGCCAAACTTATCCGCCAGTTCGACAATGGAAACACCGGCGATTTCGGAACGACGCGTTGAGAATTGAGTGATCGTTGGCATAAGCTGTTACCTATGGCTGTTGGAAATGTAGTTTGATGGATTGTGTTTGGAATACGTGTTTTGTGATTCGCGTACGTGCGTCGCGAAATTGCGTGTGGACAAGACTTCTTTACGGCGCTCGCAAGAGTGCAGCGGTGTAGCCCAACAGATCGTCTCGCTGTTTGCAAAGTTCTAACATGGGGTCGTATACACCCAGACGCTGACTGAGTTGGAGTAGCGTTGGTGAAATACCCATCGTACGAGCACCCGGAGCAACGCGTTTCGCATAGGAGTTGATCGCATCTTGATGGCGTCCACAACGGGACATCAAGTCGATCAAGATCTCGACGGCGATCAACCCGAAATGCTCTTGGTCGACGGTATCCGCCTTTTGAGTGAAGTAGCGAATGCCTGCGTCTACTTGCTGACCAAGCAGCGCGCGAAAGAAGTAGATCGAAGCTGGATAGTGATCCAAAAAGGGTTCGTCGCCAGGATACTGATATTGTGGATGCAACTTGCGACCATACATGGCTAGGTCTAGAGCCAGCGTGATGACTTCGAGATCGTCTAGGACTCTCGCGAAGCGTACTGTGGCAGCGATGTGGCTGGTGTCCAAGTGGTACGAGCCATCCTTGAGCATTTCGGGACGCGATTGCAGCAGTGCTTCGGCGGTTGTTTCCGTGGGAGCCTTGCCTTCACGACGCTCGATGTCTCGCTGCAAGTTCCCCAGCAACTCGCGATGCACATGTCGCACTAACAGAGCTGCCGCTTGTTGTTGATCGGCTCGCGGTCGACTTGCCAGCGACTGTTCAAACATCGTAATGCTGTTGCACGTTCCCAAGCGTTGCAGAGCCAGTTGATAACCTCGCGCGACATCAACGCCTTCATGCAATTGGACGTTGATCAAGTCTTCGAAATTCTCGTCGGAGGGTTCAACTGCTGCAAAGGCCTGAGCGGCAGCTTGTCGATCGCCAACGGGTCGCAGGTACATCCAGCCTTCGCGAATCTTTCCGACTCGCAGGAATGCTTCACCGACGCGGCGGCAGGCAGCAATTAGACCAAGCTCTAGTTGCGTTTCAGTCTGCTCATCCAAGCGATCCTCTTGCTCAGACTGAGCGGCTGGCAAACCCAACTGCGTTCGCAATTTCATCTTCAAGGCTTCGAACAGCTCGTGAAACTGCCCACTTTGCTCCAGGTGCTCGATCAAACGATCGATGGCGGCAGACTTGTCGCCCTGCTGGCAAAGTTGTTGGAGTTGTTCGTAAATCGGCGCGGTAGTCATCGGACTTTCACTGCCTCTGTGGTGGGGTGTAGCAATGGGAGTGGGCTGGAGATTATATCGAAGACAACAGATTTGTGAGTCAAAATCGTTAGCTTGCGGCCCTACTGGGATGGCAATTTGCTGGGTTTGAGTGGAAATCGACCGGCGGGCAATTAGTCTAGGCTCTGGACCAACGGGTGCTTGGCTATGTTCGCCCTGTACTTACGCTGGACTTTAGTAACTTCGATCCGCACGTTTTAGCCCGACCCACGACTCTGCCGGAGCCCTTCATGACCAAGTCAGTATTTCAATCGCTAATTCTGTTAGCTTCTTTCTGCATTATTGCCCCCACTCAGGCTCAAGAAGAAGCGATTGCCGAAGCCGCGCCAGCAGCATCCACGAAACCGACCGCACCTAGCGTCAGCAGTGCCGTCGCAAAAGCAGACGAAGCTTCGTCGCAACCCAAGGCTCGCCCGATCACCGTGGCAGTGAGTTTAGTCGACGATTCAACAATCATCACCGGTACGCTAACCGAAACCACTTCACTGTCGATCAAGACCGCCTTTGGACTCGCCGAACTGCCGCTCAATGAAGTCGCCGGAGTCCGCTTCCCTCGAGGCGATGATACCTCGACTACCGTTGTGATGCTCAACGGCGACTCGATCACTGGAGCAACTGACTTGAAGTTTGCACAAGTCGAAACGACTTGGGGCAGCGCCAAGATCAACGGTCAGAACATTGCGTCGATGATGATGGTGCCTGGCTTGGCTTGGCAGTCGACAGATGTTTTGGGCAGCAAGCGATGGCAGTTGATCGAAGGTCCTCGCAACCCGCAAGGCGGCGTGTCCGGCGGCGGACTTCCAAGCGGAGCAACGAATCGAACTGGGGGACCATCGACAGGAGCATCTTCGACGTTGCCTCCTCGAGCTGGTTCAGGAACGAGCCCAGGAACTGGAACAGGTTCAAGCTCAACACTTCCTAGCCCTCGGTAATCGGCCCCCTCGCTTGAAAACGCCAGCGAGAAACGTAAGATCCCGTTGGAAACGGGAGCGACTTTTAATTGTCGCTCCTGTCTCCGACGGGATTTTTTCTTCTAGTATCTGCGAGACATGCCTTCAATCGCCGAGATGTTCTCTGTGAAGGAAGCGTGAATTATCACGCAACCGATTTACCTCGATTGCGCAGTCAATTGCCAAAGTGTATGATACGGCTGCGCATACGATTCATCGTGCGCCTTATCACAAGACTTGGCTTTCGAGAGTATTTATGCAAGAGAGAGTTGGCATTGTTGGTGCTGGCATTGTTGGACTAGCGCACGCTTGGTCGGCTGCCGAGCGCGGACATCAAGTCACAGTCTTCGAACGTACCGGCGTTGCTAGTGGTGCTTCGATTCGTAACTTTGGAATGGTGTGGCCAGTTGGACAACCCGACGCCACACTTCCAATCGCATTGCTCAGTCGTCAACGATGGCAAATATTGGCAAACGAATCCGATATCTGGATCAATCCCTGCGGTTCACTGCATCTGGCTCATCGCGCCGACGAGTGGGACGTGCTGCAAGAGTTCTATCATGCGCAAACCAACGGCGCTCTGGGAAAGCATCTGCAATTGCTCAATCGCGACGAGTCGCTAAGTCGATCGCCAGCAATTAACCCCGATGGATTTTTGGGCTCGTTGTACTGCGATCTGGAGATGTGTGTGAATCCGACCGAGGCGATACGCATGTTGCCCGACTGGTTGCACAATCGCTACGGAATTGACTTCCAATTTGAAAGCACCGTCGTCGAGGCGCAAAGCGGTAGCTTGCGAACTTCGGCCGGCGCCACCCATCAGTTTGATCGCATTATCGTCTGTTCGGGACATGATTTCGAGACGCTCTATCCGTTGCAATTCCGCACTCTTCCACTGCAAAAGTGCAAGCTTCAAATGATGCGAACCGTGACACAGCCTGACTCATGGAGGCTTGGCCCGCACATCGCCAGTGGTCTAACGTTGCGACACTACACAAGCTTTCGATGTTGTCAGTCATTGAGCAAATTGGCCGATCGCATCGCTGAAGAGACGCCTGAATTAAACGAACTGGGCATTCACGTAATGGCTTCGCAAGATAACTTGGGCCGCGTGGTCTTGGGTGACTCGCACGAGTATGGACAGCGTTGAACCGTTTGATACTGGTCGCATCGATCAACTGATTCTTCGCGAACTGCACAAGATTATTCGGCTGCCTAATTGGACCATGGACAGTCATTGGCACGGCATCTACTCCAAGATTCCCGATTCAACATTTGTATTGCAATCGCCAGAACCCGGAGTGTTCATCTGTACCGGCTTAGGCGGAGCGGGCATGACGATGTCGTTTGGAGTAGCCGAAAACAACTGGCGCTTTTGGAGTGGGGAATGACAACGTTAAATGAAACTGCTTTAGGTTCCGAATTGCAACAAAAGGCCGCGAAGAAGATTCCATGGCAGTCATTCCGCGCGGTGTTATTCGATTGGGCTGGTACGACGATCGATCATGGTAGCTTAGCCCCTGTCGAAGTTGTGCGAGAGGTTTTTCGAGAGTTTGGTATCGACGTCTCCGAAGCGGAAGCTCGGCAGCCGATGGGTAAGGCCAAGATCGATCATTTGCGTGAAGTTATTCAGATGCCTCGCATCGCCGAACTTTGGAAGCAGAGCCATAGTTCTGAGCCCAGCGAGGATACGATTCGAAAGATTTACCATCGTTTTCTCGTTCTGCAAAAGGCCGTCTTGACCAAGCACGCGGACCTCATTCCTGGAGCCAAAGAGTTCGCTGAGTTTCTTCGAAGCCAAGGGATCAAGATTGGCTCGACAACCGGTTACACACGCGAATTGATGGAGGTCATCCTTCCGATCGCGGCCGCGGCTGGCTACGCACCAGAAGCAACAATCTGCTCGGATGAAGTTGCCGCAGGACGACCTGCGCCTTGGTCGAACTTTAGAGCGGCTGAGCTGTTGGGCGTTTATCCGATGAGCCAAATCTTGATCGTTGACGACTCGATCGCTGGAATACAAGCTGGCAAGAATGCTGGTTGCACTTCCGTGGCGGTTACGACAACGGGCAACCCGTTTGGGCTGAGCTTGCAAGCCTTCAACAACTTAAGCGTCGACGAGGCGACCAAGCGACATCAACAAGCAGAAGCCGAGTTCTATGCGGCGGGAGCGGACTTGGTTGTTGAGTCGGTTGCCGTGTTACACCAACTGTGGAGAAATCATGCATAACGCAGTCGTTGAGCAAATCATTTCAGTGTTCAACCAACGCGGTTCGGAAAACTACGGTATAGAACCCGTCACGCAACTTGAGCACGCAATTCAATCCGCAGAGCTTGCCAAACACAGTGGCGCAGCTAGTTCGCTAATCGTAGCAGCCCTGTTGCATGATATCGGACATATCTTGGGAAACCGTCCGTTGCCTGACGCGCAGTCGAAGAACTACGACGACAAACATGAGACCAGTGCCTATGGTTGGTTGCGTGAACACTTTGGGCAACGCGTAGCCGATCCAGTGCGATTGCATGTCGCGGCTAAACGTTACCTGTGCACAGTCGAACCAAGTTATTGCGACCAGCTTTCGCCAACCTCCTTGAAGAGCTTTCACGATCAAGGCGGAGTCATGTCGGCTGAGGAGAAGGCAGCTTTCGAGAAGGAAGCCTACTTCGAAGAAGCTCTACGACTGCGACGCTGGGATGATGCTGCCAAAGATCCCGACGCCGAAATTCCTGCGATTGAAGAGTTTGCTGATCTGCTGTTAGAAGTCATGTCTGGTAAGTCCAAGCCATGAGTTCACGAGCACGCAAATGGTTGGAGTCCGACGCTTGGCTTCTAAATAGCTGGGCGATGCTGGCCGCGTTTTCAACCTACTTCTTCATGTACATGTTTCGCAAGCCGTTCACAGCAGCGGCTTACGAAGCGACGACTGAATCGACGTGGGATAGCAAGGCAACGATTGTCTCTGCCCAAGTGATCGGTTATCTCATATCTAAGCTGATCGGTATCCGCTTGGTATCGCAAATGACGGCGGGCAAGCGTGCGGTTGTATTGCTGGGGCTAATTTTGCTCTCACAAGCCGCGTTACTGCTGTTTGCAATTGTTCCAGCGCCATGGCATATCGTTGCAATCTTTTTGAATGGGCTTCCGCTGGGAATGGTCTTTGGATTAGTGCTAGGCTTTTTGGAAGGCCGACGCATGACCGAAGCCCTCGTTGCCGGGTTGTGCGCGAGCTTCATCGTTGCCGGAGGCTTTTCAAAGACGCTCGGTCAATGGACGCTCGGCTTTCTCACTGGCAGCTTAGAGCTTAGCCTTGCACAGGCCGAGCGCTGGATGCCGTTTGTCGCGGGAAGTTTCTTTTTGATTCCGATTGCCATCACGACTTGGATGCTCGCCCAGATACCGCCGCCAACAAGCCGCGATACGGAGCTGCGCAGCGAGCGAACGCCAATGACAAAGCAAGACCGCATGACGATGTTAAGGCGTTATGGCTTAGGTCTTGGTGCCGTATCGCTCTTTTATCTTCTGGTCACCATCCTGCGAAGCTTACGAGACGATTTTGCGCCGCAGATCCTCGGCGGCATGGGAGCTAAGATTTCTGCATCGGACTATTCGTGGATCGATACCCAAGTGGCCGTGTTGGTCTTGTTGGTCAATGGATCGACAGCGCTGATCCGCAGCAATCGCGTGGCCTTACAGGTTTCGCTAGTTATCTCGTTAGCGGGATTCGTGTTGATTGCTACGGCTCTAGGGCTCAATTCAAGTGCGTCGATCTCGCCGATTACTTTTATGGTGTTGATTGGAGCTGGCTTGTACTTGCCTTACGTGGCTGTTCACACGACGATCTTTGAAAGACTGATTGCCCTGACTCGCGATCGCGGCAACATGGGCTTCCTGATGTACGTCGTTGATTCGTTGGGCTACTTGGGATATGTCGCTGTGCTGTTTATACCCAAGCGAGTTTTGATTGGCGCCGAGACCGCCGACGGGAACTTTTATGCCGATTTTCGCTGGTACTGCTTGAGCGTTTCGGCCATCAGCACGGTCGCAGCTTGCGTGGCGATTACTTACTTTTCGCGGCTTCGCCCCTTTGAGGAATCTGCCAAAGACTAAGTCCGAGAAAGGTTGCTTTACATTAAGAAATTCAAGCGATGCCCGGAGTGCCTTTGCAAGGCCTCAAGGGGATTCATGATGCCGCAATCACCTGATTGACAAAGCCGCATAGCCCCCCCCAGTTGGCTGCAAGCTTTCTTCATTCAAAGTTCATCAATTTCGACTTTAACGATTAGGGCGAGAAGGTATTCTAATTGCCCATTGCTAGCGTTAATTCAAGATGAAACTGTCGCTACAGCCTCAGATCGATTGGGTCATTCTTGGAAGGCATCCGTTGACCCATCTAAGTCATTCAGCGGAGATTCTTTTATGCCTTTCAAGTTGTTCCGAACTCTATTCGGCGGGTCGCAAAACAATTCTAAGCAACCAGCCACTCGCAAGGCTCAGCGATCTCGCATTCGCAAGCACCTGTTGGAACAACTTGAAGATCGAAGAGTGTTGGCAACATTGGCATCCTGGGATTTCTTCGGTGAGAACACTGGGGTCGCAACTTCAAATGCCGATGTTACTGCGTTAAATCTTGATGCAGTAGGGTTGTTAACTCGTGGCCCCGGGGCTGTAGCAAGTTCAGCTAACAACTCATTCAGAACCACTGGTTTCCAAAACAACGGAATCAGTACTGCAAACACAGATTATTTTCAAACGACACTCTCCGCATCTCCAGGATTCACACTCTCCTTCGGATTCATTGACGCGAGATTTGCTGGTACAGCGTCTTTTGCGGTAAGCCCAGGGGTATCAAGTCAGTTCGCATATAGTCTAGATGGTACAAACTTCACGCTTATCGCAAGTCCATCAGTTACAGTTGGAACACCCGCATCAATTTTGGGCTTGAGCCTTAGCGGTATCACCGACCTACAGAACGTACCGGATACAACTACAGTAACGTTCCGGTACTACGCGAGCGGACAAACCGCGACTGGGGGTTGGGGATTCAATTCACCAGCCTCTGGAACCATGGGGCTCTTGTTTGACGGGACAGTAGCATCCGTTGGAGGTGATACTACTCCGCCGACTGTCACATCCATTGATGACGGAGATGCTGACGATACTGTTGTCGCCGGACAGACCTTAAACTACACAGTGACATTCAGCGAAGACATCAACGCAGCGACGGTATCTGCGGCCGACTTTGACAACTCAGGCACTTCATCGATCACAATTGGAACAATTACCGAACCAACCCCTGGCGTCTTTACGGTGCCAGTCACAGCGAATACGGCTGGAACGCTAATTCTGCGAATCCCTGCCAGTGCGACTATCGAAGATCCTTCGGCCAATCTGCTTGTAGTTCCCGTGGTCGATGACACCACTGTGACAGTCACCAACACTGATACAACGCCTCCGACTGTTACATCCATTGACGATGGTGATGCGGACAATGCAGTTCTCACGGACGCGGTAATGACTTACACCATTACTTTTAGTGAAGACATTGATGCTACGACAGTAACTGCCGCGGATTTTGACAACCAAGGTACTGCTGCAATCACGATCGGAACAATTACGGAAACAACGCCTGGTGTATTCACAGTTCAAGTCACGCCAACCACCGCGGGAACGCTAATTTTGCGGATTCCAACGGGCGCTAGCATCACCGACACTTCGAATAATGCTTTGGCGGTTCCTGTTGCTGACAATGATACGATCACCGTTACTATTCCCGACGTAACACCTCCAACATTGGTCTCCATCGTTGATGACCGAAGTGGTGCGGCTATCAATGCGAATCTGCCGATTGTTTATACCATTACGTTCAGTGAAGATATTGATGCCACGACGGTCACTGCTATCGACTTCGATAACGCAGGGACTTCGACGATCGCGATTGGTGCAATCACCGAGATAACGCCGGGTGTATTCACCGTGGTGGTCACTCCCACAAGTGCTGGGACGCTAACGCTTCGAATTCCATCGACAGGCATTATTCGAGACACTTCTGGCAACGCGCTCGTAGTACCACTCTCTGACGATACCAACATAACCGTGAACAGCGTGACCGCGCTGGCCGCAGGCGACATAGCCTTTACTGCCTTCCAGTCCGACAATTCCGGTGGCGAGTTCGCTGGCGATGCA
Organism: Planctomycetota bacterium; assembly: GCA_963204965.1. Taxonomy (GTDB): domain Bacteria; phylum Planctomycetota; class Planctomycetia; order Pirellulales; family Pirellulaceae; genus Aureliella. The sequence continues at coordinate 20,401 of CAUJKA010000122.1, forward strand.
TTCGCATTTGTGCTACTTAAATCAGTCGTTACTGGAACGGCGATCTATTTTACGGATAACGGATATCGCACAGATACAAGTATCTATCGAACCAACGAGACCATGATGCGCTGGGTTGCTCAGACCGATCTTGCGGCTGGAACAAAGGTTGTGTTCATTGCACCTGCTGGAACACCCATTCCTAGCACTGCTACATGGACCGGTATCAATCCTATAACTGGAGCCAGCCTTACCAACTCAACGCTTACGTTTGCAACGGGTGGTGACAACATCACTGCATTGCTGAATCCGACTTTCGGCGGAACAGATTTGCTGAATGGTACCGCTATCGCTCAAATTACTTTCGGTGGCGCTACCTTCAGCACCCCGTTTGACGGGTCGACAAACGCAACTACCGGGCTTGCCCCTGGGTTGATCGATGGATTGACGGCTGTTTCGATTGCATCGACTGACAATGGAAAATACAACGAAACCGCGATTGGCTCGGTCGAAAGTGGTCCAGCTTCGGTTCTAGCGGGGTCACTGAATACAGATCGCTTTTGGTCGTCCAGCGCAACTCCATTTACAGTTGGAAACACTCCAGCAACATTTAGCTTGACGGGTTCCGTTGCTACCTCACTGTTCATCAATGAAGTGCTGTTCGACCCAATCGCTGGGACAGATACCGGCGAGGAGTTCATAGAACTCCGAGGCACTCCCAATGGATACGTTCCCGCAAATTCATATTTGATACTGATCGATGGCGATAGCGAGGACTCGGCAGGAAACATTGACCAAGTCTTCTACATTGCGGGTATGCAATTTAGCGCAAACGGCTTTATTGTGCTCCGCCAGGCTGGAAGCACTTATACTGTCGCCGCTGGAGCAACCGATTTTGTCGCGACGGGAACTGGTTGGGGAACGGATTTTTCCAGTCGAAATACAGACATTGAAAACGGCGCGGTGAGCGTGCTGGTGATTCAAACCAATACAGCGCCAGTTCCGGACACTGATGTGGATTCAGACGACAATGGAACGCTCGACAGTGCAGCCGCAACCTGGACGGTCAAGGATGCGCTGGGCAACATCGACGGTGGTGCCAACGATACAGCGTATGGTTTCTTTAACACATCCGGAAATGGCCAGGGATCCGTTCCTGCGGGCTCAACGTTTATCAATCTCAATGGTTACCACCCTGACTATGCGGCTCGCATCGGAGACTCGACGGGTGCTACTGGCTCCGACTGGGTCGTTGGCGAGCTGGCTGGTTCCATGCCGAACATCTCATTGGCAACTGGCGGCTTCACGCTTCCATCGAGCTTTGAAGGCGTTTCACTCAACAGCCTCGGCGGAACAAACCCATCCACGTTGACGACTCCTGTCTTGACCGTGACCGCTCCAAACGCAGTCTACACTGGCGTTGCCTATGTGGGAGCTTCGGTCAGCATCACAGGAGCAGCTTCCCCGACGCCAACGGCCTCGTTCACTTATTATGTCGGCACTGGTACCAGCGGAACCAACCTGGGATCAAGTGCGCCAATCAACGTTGGGACCTATACCGTTGTAGCCACTACACCTACAAACTCAGCCAATAATGCGGCAACAAGTGCACCAGTCACGTTCCAAATCACGCCAAAGTCGCTCACGCCAACAGCCACAGCGGCTAACAAAACTTACGATGGAAACACGACAGCCGTTGTCACAGTTTCTCTCAGTGGCGTGATCAGCGGTCAAACAGTCACTGGATCAGCCTCGGGTACTTTTGATACCAAGAACATTGGTTCTGGCAAGACTGTCACTGTCGGTACAGTAACACTGGGCGGCGCTGACGCAGGCAACTACTCCGTTGGTACAGCAGCTAACACGACGGCCAACATCACAGCCAAGTCGCTTACACCAACAGCCACGGCGGCAAACAAGACTTACGATGGTAATACAACTGCCGTGGTCACAGTATCGCTTGGTGGCGTTGTCAGTGGCGAAACCGTCACTGGAACTATATCAGGTACTTTTGATACCAAGAACATTGGTACGGGCAAGACTGTCACTGTTGGCGCGGTAACACTTGGCGGAGCTGATGCGGGCAACTACACAGTCGGTACTGCAGCCAATACCACAGCCAACATCACTGCCAAGTCTCTAACACCGACAGCCACTGCGGCTAACAAGACTTACGATGGCAATACAACCGCCGTTGTCACAGTATCGCTTGGAGGCGTGATCAGTGGTGAAACAGTCATTGGTACTGCATCGGGTACTTTTGATACCAAGAACATCGGGACTGGTAAGACTGTCACGGTCGGAACAGTAACGCTCGGTGGTGCTGATGCAGGCAACTACACCGTCGCTGGTGCGGCTAATACAACTGCTAACATCACTGCTAAGTCTCTGACACCAACAGCCACCGCAGCTAACAAGACCTACGATGGCAACACAACCGCCGTCGTAACAGTTTCTCTTGGAGGTGTGATCAGTGGTGAAACAGTCACTGGATCAGCCTCGGGTACTTTCGATACCAAGAACATCGGTACTGGTAAGGCTGTCACTGTTGGCTCGGTAACGCTCGGCGGCGCTGATGCAGGCAACTACACCGTTGGAGCAGCGGCTAACACAACAGCTGACATCACTGCTAAGTCACTGACACCAACGGCAACTGCAGCTAACAAGACCTACGATGGCAACACAACCGCCGTGGTTACAGTCTCGCTTGGTGGAGTCGTTAGTGGCGAAACAGTCACCGGTTCGGCATCAGGTACTTTTGATACCAAGAACATCGGCACTGGCAAGACTGTAACTGTCGGAGCAGTAACGCTAGGCGGTGCTGATGCAGGCAACTAC